>NZ_JBRCAD010000133.1:0-31616 GCF_053493415.1 Trichothermofontia sp.
GACAAGTTTCGCTATTTGCAACTAGAACTCAGCCGTCGCTGTTCGCTCGTCCATTGGAGCTACGATTTGCTTCCAGAAACGCTTGTATGACTCTCGCACCCTCAAGTGTAAAGTTTTATATCTGGATTCAACACTTCTGGAGTAAATCATGTTTGATGATGGTAGCTAATTAGCACATCTGTTTTTCAATTCTCACCTAATTTTGAATAATAGCCTTTTTCACCTTAGTGAAGGACAGGCAAGGTGCGTAAGCATCCTGTCTATCGCACTCTGATGTCTTTCAATAGCTTGAGAAATGCTGTATTTCTTCCTAACTTGGGAGAATTGAATAGGTCAATTTTTCTATTTGGTCAAGTCGCTGTATTGTTGGATTAACAATGCAGATTTTGTATTGATTGCATTTTGTATTAATTGCACATTTTCTAGCCTGAATATGTCTTGGGATTTAGAGGTGGCAGTTCTGCATCAATGCCGATCGATCAACTCAGGTATTTGACTTTGGTTTTTGCGATCAGCGATCGCCGTAAATGCTTTGGAGCTAAGAGAATCATGCTAACGGTTAATTTCATCGGCACTGAAGGCACGGATGTGTTTTTCGGTACGTCCTTTAACGATAATGCGGTGGGCGGTCCAGCCCCGGATCAGCTAGCGGGTGGATTAGGTAGCGATAGCCTGTTTGGTGACGGGGGCAACGATATTCTGATCGGTGGGGAAGACAATGACTTCCTCTATGGTGGCTTTGGCGATGATTTGCTGATTGGCGGGCCGGGTGCCAACTTCTTTGAAGGTGGTTTTGGTCGCGATCTGTTTGTCGTTGGTGAGGGCAGTGAACCTGGTACGGTTGGTTCCCCCACGGCAGACACGGCGGATTTCATTGGGGACTTTACCCCTGGCGAAGATCGGATTGTTTTGCCGGAGGGGTTAGATTTTGATGCGGTTGACATTGTGCAACTCGACAATGGTAATACGGCCATTCGCGATCGCGCCTCCGGTAATTTTCTGGTGGTTCTCCAGGGCGAGGTTCCGCTCGGTGCGAATGATTTCTTAGCCCCGGATGAAGTCTTTACCTTTAGGGCTGAAGGCATTGCGGGTCCCACCGGCCCCACCGGTCCTCAAGGTGAAATTGGTCCCACCGGTCCTACCGGTCCCTTTGGCCCCACGGGTCCTAGCGGTCCCATCGGTCCGATCGGCCCTCAAGGCCCCACCGGTCCCCAAGGTCCTGCCGGTCCCCAAGGTCCTGCCGGTACCTCTGATGAAGGGATCTATCACGGGTACGGGTACTACTATCGCTAGTCATCGGACATATAGAAGGACGTCTTCTTAATGCGGATCGGGATTTTCCTATGTGGGAGCAACGCAAGTAATGGTAACTGTTGACTTTATTGGAACAGACGGCAGTAATGCCCTGTTCGGGGCACTCTCGCTGGTGGCTGTTGGCGGGCCAGGGCCGGATCAACTGGTGGGTGGAGTCGGTAACGATAGCCTGTTTGGCGACGGGGGCGGCGATATTCTGATGGGGGGGGAAGGGAGCGATTCCCTCAATGGTGGCTTTGGTGATGATCTGCTGATTGGCGGGCCGGGTGCGGACTTCTTTGAAGGCAGTTTTGGCCGCGATCTGTTTGTCATTGGGGAAGGCAATGAGCCGGGTACCGTTGGCGCACCAACGGCGGATGCCGCCGATTTCATTGGGGACTTTACCCCCGGTGAAGATCAGATTGTGTTGCCCGAAGGCATTGATTTTAGTGCCGTTGATATTGAGCAGATTGATGGCAATACCGTCATTCGCGATCGCGCTTCGGGTAACTTCCTGGCGGTACTCCGGGGTAGTATCAACCTGGGGGCTAGTGATTTTGTCAATCCAGCGGCTAACCCGGTGTTTACCTTTAGGGCAGAGGCCGTCGGGGGACCAACGGGTCCCGAAGGCCCGCCGGGTCCGCCGGGTCCCGAAGGCCCAACGGGTCCGATCGGCTTGCTAGGTCCTGAAGGTCCGCCGGGTGCGGAAGGTCCGCCGGGACCCCAAGGTCCGCCGGGACCCCAAGGCCCGCAAGGCCCGCAAGGCCCGCAAGGCCCACCGGGGGCGGAAGGCCCACCGGCACCCCCGCCCTCTTGTAGAAAGTGAGGCTTGTACTGAGTCCTAAGTATGCTTCCTGGGAGCCAGGAAGCATACTCCCGGTTCCCGAGGATGCCTTTATGCATCTGCATATAGTACTAAAGTGAGGTAAGGATGATTGAATTTCGAGGCACGGAGGGAAGTGACATCTTCCCTGGCGATGTGTTAAGCAATTTTGGGATTGGCAATTTTAATATTGCCCCCGCTTTCCTGATCCAGGGCCTATCCGGCAACGATATTCTGATTGGTGGGGCTGGCCCCGATCGGCTAGAGGGGGGCGATGGCGATGATATTCTCATCGGTGGGCTGGGGGCGGATACTTTTGTGGGCGGGATGGGCCGTGATCTCTTCGCGATCCTCTTCGCGATCGGGGAAGGCCCTGATCCTAATACCAAAGGTAGCCCCAACCTGGCAGAAGTTGACGTGATCATTGACTTCAATCCTACGCAAGATCAAATCGCATTGCCGAAAGAGATTGAGATTAACCAGGTGGAAATCGTGCGGGGGGATGGCTTCACCGCCCTGAAGGATACCAGCACGGGTAATTTTCTGGCCATGTTGCTCGATCCAGAGGCTGGTTCCCTGGATCTGACGATCGAACACTTCTTGCTACCAGGGGAACCCTGGCAGTTTAGATTTAACGAGGTCGCCAGTCCTCCTGAGGTTGGGGGAGAAGTGGGACCATCTGGGCCAGAAGGACCGCAAGGGCCGAGGGGACCGATCGGGCCGACTGGGCCTCAAGGCATTCAAGGTCCGATCGGCCCCACGGGAGAAGGAATTCCCGGACCGGCTGGCCCTCCCGGACCGGCTGGCCCTACTGGTCCGGCTGGCCCTACTGGAGAAGGCCCCCCCGGTCCGACGGGTCCCCAAGGTCTGACAGGTCCCCAAGGTCCAGTTGGCCCTACCGGTCCTGGCCTGAGTACAGGGATAACCTTAAATGGATTTTTCGACCCAGCGGGTATTGTGCCAGGGTTCAATGCAACATTCAGGATCAATAGTATTAGTTGATCCCCAACGGCAAGTACTTGAGTGCTTGACTTGGTTAACTGACAAATCTTTTCCCCTCATCCCTAAATCCCTTCTCCCACTAGGGGCGAAGGGACTTCAACCCCAAAATTGGAGTCCGAAGCCCCTCGTCCGCTCTGGGAGAGGCGTTGGGGAGAGGGCAGTTCGAGTGTTTGGCCAGCCAATCAGCATTTAAACTCATCCCGCCAGTCCACTAAAGATGCAATCGCCCAAAATCTAAAATCTAAACACTCCGCAGCGCCACGATCGGATCTAACTGCGCCGCCCGCCGTGCCGGAATCACCCCAAAAAAGAGGCCAATCCCCCCCGAAACGCTCACCGCGACTGCCACCGCGATCGGGGAAACACTCGTCTGCAAGGGGGAAACCATCCCAATCAAAATCACCCCACTCGCTCCCACCAAGGTACCCACCAAACCACCCGCCACCGCCAGGATCACTGCTTCAATCATGAACTGGGTGAGGATATCGTGCTCCGAAGCGCCGATCGCCTTGCGCAGGCCAATCTCCTGGGTCCGTTCTGTCACTGACACCAGCATGATGTTCATAATGCCAATGCCGCCCACCACCAGAGAGATGGCAGAAGTTGCTGCGAGGAGAATCGTTAACCCATTGGTCACCGTGTTTACCGTCCGCAGGGCATCCCGTTGGGACTCAACCCCGAAATCATCATCCTTCCCCTTGGTAATTTGGTGGCGCAGGCGTAGCAGGTTGGTAATTTGAAATTGGGCCGCGCGAATACTGTCGCGATCGCGGGCGGCAACGGAGATAAATGAAATCTGGGTGCCATAGGGAGATGTGCGTCCGGCAATGCGATTGGCCATTGTGGTGAGGGGAATATAGACCGCATCATCCTGATTGGTGCCGAGAAAACTGCCCTTGGGTTCAGTGATGCCAATGACATCAAAACTGACATTGTTAATGCGCACCTGCCGACCGATCGGATTTTTCTGATCAAATAACCGCCGCGCTAAGTCAGGCCCCAAAACGGCCACCCGGTTATTGCGCTCCAGATCGGCATCGGTTAAAAAGCGGCCCTGG
Organism: Trichothermofontia sp.; assembly: GCF_053493415.1. Lineage (NCBI taxonomy): Bacteria > Bacillati > Cyanobacteriota > Cyanophyceae > Leptolyngbyales > Trichocoleusaceae > Trichothermofontia > Trichothermofontia sp. The sequence goes on from NZ_JBRCAD010000133.1 coordinate 4,177, forward strand.
GCCACATCAAAACTACGCACTACCAAGAATTCTGGGGTAACCCCTTGCACTTGGGTAAAGGTATTGCGATTACGGTAGGTGATCAGGTAGCGACCGTTTAACTGGGGAGCCACGGCCAGCACGGTGGGCACTTGGGCTGCGATCGCGGTCGCATCTTCCAGCACTAACGTATTGGGTAAAGTTGTCGTTGTCCGCCGGGTCCCCCGACTACCGGGCACCACAAACAGCACATTCGGCCCCAGGGATTCAAACTGCTCCGCCGCCAACCGTTGTGCCCCCTGGCCAATCCCCACCATTGCAATCACGGAGGCGTTGCCAATAATGATGCCCAACATCGTTAGCAGACTGCGCAGGCGATTGGTGACTAGGGTCGCGGTGGCCATTTTGGCACTATCTGCAAGGTTCATAGTCGTTCCCCAGGGGGTGTGGCGGTAAGGTGTGCAAGTAAGTCTTCCTTTGATAATGACAAAATTAACGGGGTGGCTGTGCGATCGCTCGACTTTTTGTGCGTAGTTCCGAATTAAGGCGATCAGGACGCGCTTGGCTTGAGTCGATCGCCCCTGGCTCATGCTGCGGCAAACGAGATATGGATTAATTCCGGGCCAGCTTCGCCCCGTTCCAGGCGATCGGCTAAGACCCGTAAGGCTAAGGCTTGGACTTGAGTAGTGGCGGCTTCCGGCGTTGGTGCATAGATGAGGACACCGGGTAGATCTACAACTTCAGCAATCCAGCGACCGTCTTCTTCTTATTCCAGGTCGATGGTCAAGTTCATGATCGGGTTTTCAATGCACTTCATCTAATTTTCCTAACCACTGCGATCGGCTACCTGATACCGAGCAACAGGAGATTGCGCTAGCAATTTTGCCGCGAGTCGTCAACTTTGACTTCCCAACCTTAGCCGATGAAGACCTCATCTTGAATGCCGAAGCCCTCTTTTTAGCCCTAGACCAACAAGCAGCAGACGAACCCACTCAACCTTGGCTAAAACGCTGAACTAACTCTTCTTTCGACAATTGCAGAATTAACTGCGTGACCTCGCGATCGGGCAGTTGCAATAGGTGGGGGATGAGATCCTGTAAGGCGCGATCGAGCCTGCCAAACCGCGCTTCCAGAAAAGCCACAAGAATTTCCTGGCGTCCTTGTTTGAGTCCTTGTTCAAGTCCTTGTTCGAGTCCTTGTTCGAGTCCTTTTTCAATGCCAATGCGCTCCACACTGCTGATGTAGGGCATACGTCGTGCCTCCTCGTATTGCTGAAGTTCTTGCCAAAAAGCTTGCTCTAATTCTCCAGAGAGTGTCATCACCCAGTCAATAAATACAAACAGGTTGATGATGTCCTGGCGCTGGTAACCTTTTTCATACAATCGTCGGATTAGCTGGAACTTCTGGACCTTGCGATCCTCTGGTCGGTGCCGGGTGGCCTGGGCCTGTAGGTGGGCCATCACCACTGTGGCAAAGGGATTATCGCTGGCTTCCAGGTGTTCCCACTGCTGTTTGTAGTCTAGCAACTTCACGCTGAGGAATTGGAAGGATACCTGACAGCCCAGGGTGTTGTACTCATAGGTGGTGGGTCGCCAGGTGGGGCTGGTATCGCAGAGGATGGCAAGGCTGACGACGGGGCGATCGTAGCGATCTCGAATCCGGTAGTGATACTGGTACATGCGCTCGGCGAAATGGGTGTCCTTGCGGCCCTGAACTTCCAGGTGGAGCAAAATCCAGAGTTCTTGCCCATCCAGTAGCCAAACTTTTACCAATTTGTCGGCAAACCGGCGGCCCAAGGAGGCATCGCGCACGACCTGTTGCAATTCCTTATCGAGAAATTCGTAGGGTCGGGTCCAATCGATCGCATGATAAATATTCGAAAAAAAGAAGCTGAGGCAGTCGGGGAAATACTGCTCCAGAATGATTTTCCAGGGGCTATCTTGGTCACTTCGTTGCGGCATTGGGTTCCTGTAGCAGATCAAGGTGACTTTTTATATAAAACTATCCCTTCGCGTAACGCGATCGTCACAAAAGCATGGGGGACTGCGGCCCATTCCTGAATTTCAGCCGGAGTCCAAACGGTAATGTCTTTGGCGGGGAATATGCCTGCTAGGGCTAGGTAGTAACGGGGCGCGTTGGTAACGGGGTCGGTCAGATTCTTCAACGACGAGTAGATCCAAATCACTATTGACATGGGCCTCTCCCCTAGCCTGAGAACCGAAGAGGACGATTTTGAGCGGATTACCGACTAATTGCATTCGCTGCACGACTTCTGCAAACAGTTCGGGATTGACGGATGGGTATGCGCGGGTTTGCATACTTTCAGGCTTTAATCTTGTGATTCCTGACGTTTAAACTCATCGGGTAAATCCACAAAAATACGATCGCCCGCCTGAACGCCCGATAGGATTTGTGTTTGATTCCCGATCGTTGGCCCGATCGTCACCGGCACAAACTTGGGTTTATCCTTGGCGTCAAGTACCAGAACTCCGGTTTGCCCTTCGCGGGTGACGATCGCCACCGTGGGCACCACCAGCGCATCCCGCACCTGATCCCCCAGGAAGGTGATATCCACATTCATCCCCGATCGCAGCACATCCCGGCCACTGTCCAACACAATGCGCACCTGGAATGAGGTCACATTCTGCTCCACGATCGCCTCCGGGGCAATCAAGCGTACCCGGCCCTGGAACGTGCGATCGGGATAGGCATCGGCAATAATTTCCACCGTCTGGTTGAGTCGGATTTGGCCAATATCCACTTCCGGCACCTTGGCGAGGACTTCCAGGCCATTGGCGAGGGCAACGATCGAGGTGGAAGTGGCGGAGGCGGTGGTTGAGGCGGAGGTGGTGGGGGTGACGAAGGACCCGGGTTCGGCGTAGCGTTGGGTGATAATCCCGGCAAAGGGGGCGCGAATGATCGTGTCATCCAACTGAACCGTGACGGCCTTTAAGCGTCCTTCGGCTTCCCGCACCTGGGCAACCCCCTGGGCGATCTGTTCCGAGCGGGTGCCATTTTGCAACTGGGTGAGGCGCTGTTGGGCTTCCCGGACCTGGGCCTGGGCCTGGGCGAGGTTGGCACGGGCACTGTCGGCTTCGCTGATGACTTCATCCAGGCGATCGCGGGCGATCGCGCCATCATTGAACAAATTCTGATTACGATCGACCCGCTCCGTAGCTAAATCTAATCGGGCTTGGGCAGCCTTGACTTGCGCTTGGGTGCGCTCCAGATTGGCACGGGCTTGGGCAATTTCCTCGGTGCGGCTACCGGCTCGCAGTTCGGCCAAGTTGGCCTGGGCACGTTTGAGGTTGGCTTCGGCTTGCAAGCGTTGGGCCTGAAGATCGTCGTTGCTCATGCGGGCGATCACTTGGCCCTGCTGGACCCGATCGCCCTGCTCCACATAGAGTTCGACTAACCGTCCGGCTGTCTTGGGGCTGAGGTTGACGGTTTGAATGGGGACGATCGTGCCGCTGGCGGTAATCCGTAGGGTCAAGTCTTCAGCGGTTACGGGGACCGTTAGATTCGTGAGGGTTTCCTGGGGACGGGTCCGCTGCCAAACGCCCACACCGACTGCTGTGGTGGTTACCAGCAAAAGCGTGGCAGCGATCGCGGCCCCCCAAGGCGGGGCGTTTTTTGATTTACCCAGGAATGCCAGTGCCATAGACGAAGCCAGATTGCAGAAACGGGATCGGTTTATCGCCGACTCCCTCGCCGTTTTGACGGGAAAGCCCCCCTAACGGTTCAGAAGACGATCGTCCCCTGCTTCTATCTTAAACATTTTGTTACAAAGTCCGCCGTTGCGTAGCCGCTCCGTGTGCTCTGGGCTGCTGGGGTGCTTCTGGGCCGCTGGGGGGCGTCACACCAAATTAAACCGGGCTTCCAGTGCTGGACTCGGTGTCACATTCGCCACGATCGCGATCAAATCCGGCCCGGCAAAAATCGCGGCACCACTGGGCAGGCCCCCTGGCGCACTAGTAATTTGATAATCAATCCCAGCCTTCAGTTGGATGCGATCGTCAAGGTTACTGAAGTCAGTAATGAGGGCAAACCCATTGAGGCCATCGCGGTAGTAAAGCTGGGTACTGTCGCCCAGGACAAACAGATCGGACCCGGCTCCGCCCGTCAGGGTATCCCGTTCGCTGGCTCCGGGGGGAGTTCCGCGTAGGCCCGCCCCGATCAGGGTGTCGTTGCCATCCCCGCCGTTGAGGCTATCACTATCCAGGTCACCAAAGAGGGTGTCGTTACCGGCCCCACCGAAGAGGGTGTCGTTATCTTTGCCGCCGTAGATCAGGTCATCGCCATTATCGCCATTCACCAGGTCATTGCCGCGATCGCCATAGAGGAAGTCGTTACCATTCCCGCCGGAAATCACGTCATTGTCTTTGCCCCCGCGAATCAGGTCGTCACCTTCCCCCCCGTTGAGGATATCGCTGCCCCGGTTGCCAAGCAGAGTATCGTTGCCGCCAAAGCCGTTAATGGTATCGTTGCCATCACCCCCCCGCAGGAGATCGGCCTGTTCAGTCCCATTGATTAACTCAGAAGCACCGCTCGGCGGCACAATTACGCCAGGAATTGTCACGTTGGGTGGGAAGAGAATCAGGGGCGGGACGGGAATACCGGGCACGGGCACACCCGGAATATTAATCAGTGGCGGCACGGGGATCGGCGACGGGGCCAGAGAGGGACCACCATCAATATCCCGGTTTACCACACTGACATCTGCCGGATTTTTATCTTGATAGAAGGGATCATCACTAATTGTGTTGCCCGTCAGAATGGTATAAAAGACATCACCATCGGGAATACCATCCGGAACACCAGTGACCGTTACGGTTTGAGGTACGTTCCAGTTAGTAGGGGTAAAGGTCAGGGTTGTTGGTGAAGCGACACCTTCCGTGGGATCAGAACTACTTAGGTTGAATTGAACGTTGGCGGTGGGAGGGTAAATCAACACCGCACTAAAGCTAGCAGTTCCTCCAGACTCGGTCGTCACTAATCCAGACGTTGGGGTAATCAAAACCCCTGTCTTTGGAATCGCAACAAAACTGCCTGACTCAAGAAAAACAGCCGTGTCTAGGATGGCATCTCCAGCGTCGGAAATAGCAAATCTAATTGTATTTTCTTCTCCTGGGACGACATCTGCCTGAATTGCCAGTTTTCGAGTAAAGCCATCATATTCAATATTAAAAGGTGCAGAGGAGAGGCCGCCATCAAAAGGATCATTATTGATATAGAATGAAGAGTTTTGCTGCAAGTTGACATTGTCAATCGTTACCGGAATGATTGTGCCCACTCCAGGTAAATTAGCAATGTTAACTCCATTCAAGAAAAATGCAAAAATATCATTTACGCCTGCATCTACAAATTCGTTATATTCTTCAGATGCAAATACAAATGTTAAGCCAATACGATCGGTCTCTGGAATAAACTTGACTTCCAGAACAATTGCATCAAAGGTTTCATTGTTGGCTAGATCTGATAATTCAGCATTACCATCTAAATTAAAGTTGGTGCTAGTTGCCGAACTGCTATTCGGCCCGGCGGCATCAGCAATATTGCCGCTTGCCAAGATAACACCAGATTGAATGCCGATCGGGGAGTCTTCACCCACAAACTCAAATAGCCCCCCAGCCGCATTAGCCCCTTGCAGAATTTGTGCCTCAGTAATTTGAATTCCTGATCCGAGTAAGGCATTAACAAGGTCCTGAGCCGTCAGGGTATTTAAATTAGTTGAGGTATAGGCCAAAATGCCAGGATAAGCAGCCAGAGCCGAGGGTTGGAACACCGGGATCACGGGAATTCCATCTGTGGTAAACTCCAGATTCCAATTCCCACCCAATGTGGCTGCCCCTGTCAAGCTTTCAGAGGCAGTGATGGGAAGCCCAACTATCTGCCGTAAAGCCCGAATAAACTGTTTGCCCGTCGTTTCTGCTGCCACGCGACAACCATACAGGACGAGGTTAGTCCCCCCTACCAGCGCCTCTGACCATTGTTGGATTTGGGTCATATAACTGCCCAGCTTATCCAGAGTTAGGCAGGTTGATCCCAAATAGAGTGTACCCGGATCGCCATGCGACACAATGTGGATACTGCCGACATTCGTTGCGGATTGAAGAACCGTCGTAATCTGTTCAACCCCGTCCTGCCCTGGCTCCAAGACAACGACCTGCACCCCTGGCAGAACCCCCTCCATGAGACTCTGGTAATTTGTGACAGAGCCATCCACAAAAACGAGAGTTTCAGCAAAATTGACAGGTGTCATGATCTCATTCCTCGTGTCGAGATAGCAGGGAAATAAAATGGGGGGAGAGAAAGACAAAAATCGCGAATACAGGAGTTCCTACCTTGAAATAGGTGTTCAAGGGACTTTGGAAATAATAGCTTAGAACGCTATTGTCACTCTCTGAAATCCCTTGACTTTGTAAAAGAGATTAGAGAAAGAAAGAGGCAATAGCAGACCAAAGCCTTTAATTAGAAAACGATGAAATCGGCTGGCGTTAATTCAACCGCACTGCCATTTACGTCAATGAGGATCTGTTGGACTTGATCCGGCCCAGTCCCACCATCGGTAACAATAATGTCGGTTATCGCAATGCTGAAACTTGGCAAAAATGCGAGTGGAATCGGTTGAGCAGGGCCAACAGTACCATCCGGATCAAAGGTTAAGAGACGCGGGGCAAAAGTTGTCCCATTAAATGACTCTTCTGACTCAGAAGGATTGAAGATAAATGTTGGGCCAGAGCTAGAGGGAGCAGGACCGACAACAACAGTGGATGGGACGTTAATAACCCTAACTGGGTCAACGGGTGACAGACCAAACCCTGCTGCCGATATTCTAAATTTATCGGCTTGCTGAACTGCTTGATTGATCACCGCATCAAACACTAATCGGCCAAAATCTGTGATGACATCGGTTCCCTCGTTTGGTGAATTATACTGGAAGTAGTCTGTTTGTGGCCGCCCACCGGTGAGAATATCACTGCCTAATCCACCAATAATCAGGTCACTGCCAGCACCACCATCAATAATATCGCTGCCCGCAAACCCAATTAAGGTATCATCCCTGGCTGTACCTGTGAGAACATCATCGCCATTCGTGCCTTGAATCAAGTTGCCCAGACCATTGTTGAGGTCAGCATCATCATCCAGAATAATTAAACGAGCTTCGCGTTGGGGACCGAGGACGGCTCCACCCGTGGGTGGCCCCATTGTGAGCAATACATTCTCCCCGATGTTGCCATTTTGGGCAATGATAATGCCGACGTCCCCATCTTCATTAAAGATTTCGCCGACGGAGGGAGATTCAAAAATATTGTCGGCAATGATCGGGAACGATCGCGTCAACGGTCCGCCTTGGCCATCCTGCCAAGTAAAGACAATGGGCTGGGCAATAAAATCCACGCCCGCGAGCGCCGCATTCGGTGAGGTTCCCGTTTGGGGATAGACCGTCACACTGACATCACCCACAAAACTTTCCCGCCGGGTGACGGTCACACTGGCCATCGTCAGCGGATAGGGTGGCCCCTCGCCAGGAAACCCCGGTGCACTGGGATTGCCTTCGATCGAGCTAAAGACCGCCCCTTCAAACTCGATCACCCCAGCGTTGGGGACGGAATTGGTGCTGGTACCGGTCACGGATTCCGGTGGCGTGGGCGGATCAGGAATGACCGTAGTGAAATCAGACGGGCTGAGGAGCGAGGCGTTGACGCCCTGAAGCGTGGCGATGACGGCCTGGGTGGTGCGATTGCGCAGGATCGTATTCACCCCTTCCTGGTAAATATCCAGGTTTTCATAGTTGAGGCCACCAATCAAACCAATGACATCCACCCCGTTTTGGAAATCGGTGATGACATCCGCATCGGTATCCGGCCCGATCACAAAAATATCGGAACCTGTGCCCCCGGTTAGGACATCATTGCCGCGATCGCCAAACAGAATGTCATTACCGTCGCCGCCGTAGAGGTTATCATCCCCCTTGCCGCCGTAGATGTAGTCATTGCCGGCACCGCCATAGAGGAAATCGTTATCGAGATCGCCCCGGATGAAATCATTGCCCTCATCGCCATAGACGGTATCGCTACCTTTGCCGCCAAACACAAAATCTTCACCGTGGCCGCCATTGATCACATCATCGCCGCGACCCCCAAAGATCAGATCATTGCCCAGATCGCCAGAAATGCTATCGTTGCCGTCGCCACCGTAGGCCGTATCGTGACCTTCCAAAAGCAGAATGCGATCGGAATCGATCGTGCCAAGAATGCGATCGTTGCCCGGTGTACCCGTAATCGTAAACGCCATCTTCTCACACCTCTAAACTAGGTACCTGTACCGCCAAGCAGGATGACGGTTTATGGTGACTATCCAGCCTTACGGCTTGGGTAGTACGATGCAGGACACTACCCTAACACCAAGCCTTGAGATTGACGACCCAATAGCCTAGCCTGCGCCGCGACAGACTCGATATGACTTAGTCGGGCACCATTGTACACACAATATTTAGAAATGTCCGGTGTTTAGCCGCATTTTCCCAAACGTAAAATTTTTATATTAGTATGCGGAATACGGACGGTAGGCTGTGTATTCTAAGCGATTATTATTAAACTGCAAACCTTTCACCCCATCACCTACCCCTTGGTAAGAGGTTTCGAGACGGCTATTTTAGGCAATAACCGCCAAGGCGACTATTTCATGTCACCCATCATGCCTATTTTTGGGCACCTGTGGTCAAGGTATCAGGTTCCTTGAGAAATCCCGAATAGGCTTCAATTCCATGCTCATAGAGATCTAAGCCCTGAAGCTCCTCCTCCGTTGAGACGCGAATACCAACGGTGAATTTTAACAGCATCCAGAACGCCGCACTGATCGCTGTGATCGTCAGCGCCACTGCCACAACCCCCAAAAGTTGAATCCCTAACTGTTCCAAACCACCGCCCATCAGTAATCCTGCTAACGGCCCTTCACCCGCCGCATAGAGTGCATCTGTACCGACTGTTGTTCCTGGGCCAACCGCAAACAGGCCCACCGCGATCGTGCCCCAGACCCCATTCACCATGTGAACTGACACGGCGCCAACGGGATCATCTATCTGACGCTTCTCGAAAAATAGGACCGAAAATACGACCAGCACCCCCGCGATTGTGCCAATCAACGCAGCAGCCCAAATTGGCACAAAAGCACAGGCCGCCGTAATCGCCACTAAGCCCGCCAAAATGCCATTAATAATCATCGACAAATCTGGGCTGCCAAAGACGACCCAAGCCGTGAGGGTTGCCGCTACACCACCAAAAGCGGCGGCTGTGTTCGTCGTCACCGCAATATGGGCAATATGCCAACTGACCGCCATCGTAGACCCAGGGTTAAAGCCAAACCAGCCCAACCAAAGGATTAAACACCCCAAGGTCGAAATCGCCATATTATGGGCCGGTAACGCATTCGGCTGACCATTCTCGCGATACTTACCCAGCCGAGGACCGAGGGCCAACGCCCCCACTAGGGCCGCCCAACCCCCTACCGAGTGGACCACCGTTGATCCCGCAAAGTCATAAAATCCTAGCCCTGCGAGCCAGCCGCCGCCCCAAACCCAATGTCCCGTGATCGGATAGGCGAGCGCCACCAGCAGGAGACTGAAAATCAAAAACACCTTAAACTTAATCCGTTCCGCCACTGCCCCAGAGACGATCGTGGCGGCTGTTCCGGCAAAAGCCAGTTGGAAGAAAAATTTCGCGAATAACGGTACCCCGGCCCAATCCAGGGAAGTAAAAATCCCCTCATAGGCATCCCCCGTCGCCGGACTGTTATCCGCCCCCGCCAGGAAAAAGCCCCCACTGCCCAACAGACCATTACTGTCGCTAAACATCAGGCCAAATCCACACACCCAAAAGGCGATCGTTGACAGGGCAAATACAATCAGGTTCTTCGCCAACACATTTACCGCATTCTTCTGGCGGCAGAACCCGGTCTCTAGCATGGCAAAGCCCGCATTCATAAAGATGACCAGCATCCCCGCCAACATCACCCACAGGGTATCGATCGCCACCCTGAGTTCCGTCAACATGGCAGCAGTATCGCCGCTTGGCGGGGTCTGTTCCGCCAGGGCCGCCAGGTTCCAAAAGAACAACAGCAGACCCACACAGCCCACGGAGAGCCATTGCAAATGGCGCGATGATCGGCGCTGTGACAACCGTCTTGCGGCAGCCGATTGCTCCTGACTGAGGGGCAAATGGGAATGAGCGGGATTTGAGTTAGCTGGCATCATGACGCTTTGAGGCTCAAGACGAAGGGGCTAAGTATAAAGGGTAACTAGAGTGTGAATCTCTTCAGTTGATTATGCTTTCAATCTTCTCGTTCACAAGGTGTATAACCGCACAAATCAGCAAAATAAATCCGAAAATTTCTGGTCGTGATTGTGCTTTTGTTACACCATCCAGATTTTCGATTAATGGGCACCTCGAAAATACCCATTGTGCAACTGTGCCCACGCAATCATCAAGGGTTAAGACAGGTGGCTCTGCTGCCCATCTCAAGGGATCGAGGTTTCCTAATGTTTAAGGGGAAGCTGAGTACATGAGACCCAACTTCCCCCGGTAAAGAAGGCTACAATTTGGTAGGTTAGTTAACCCAACTGGGCGAATTTGCACGGGGCGATCGCGCCAGTTAACTAAAGGCTAGCTCCTTCCGACACATCCGACGAGTTGGAGAAACTCGTCCCCGCAGGCATCACATTGGCTTCCTTCAGGAAACCCGCATAGGCTTCCATCCCGTGTTCGCCAATATCGAGACCTTCGACCTCTTCTTCGGGGGTCACCCGTAGGCCAAAAATCGCCTTAATGATCGACCAGAAAATCACACTCAACAGGACCGTAAAGCCTCCCACCGTGAGAATGCCGAGAACCTGGGCAATTAGTTGGTTAATGCCATGACCGAAAAACAGACCACTTTCCAGGTCAAACAGGCCAACCGCCAACGTCCCCCAAACCCCATTCACCAAGTGAACGGAAACGGCCCCCACGGGATCGTCAATCTTAATGCTGTCGAAGAAGTAGACCGAGAAGACGACCAATACCCCCGCAATCAAACCAATGATCACCGCGCCCCAGTAGCCCACACCTGCACAACCGGCGGTAATCGCCACCAGGCCAGCCAGAATGCCGTTAATGATCATCGACAAATCCGGTTTCCCTGACATTGTCCAGGAGGTAATCGTTGCAGCCACGCCGCCCGCCGCCGCCGCCAAGTTCGTCGTCACGGCAATATACGGGACGGCCTCATTCGCCGCTAACTCCGAGCCGGGGTTAAAGCCAAACCAGCCAATCCAGAGGATCAGACACCCCAAGGTGGCAATGCTGAGGTTGTGACCGGGTAATGCTTGCGGACGGCCATCTTCACTGAACTTACCGACACGGGCACCTAAGAAGGCAGCACCAACTAGGGCGGCCCAGCCACCGACTGAGTGAACTACGGTTGAACCGGCAAAGTCGCTAAAGCCAATTCCTCCCAAGAAACCGATTTCCGAGAGCATACCGCCCCCCCAGACCCAGTGGCCACTGATGGGATAGGCAATCCCGGTGAGCAGCAGGCTGAAAATCAGGAAGTCAACAAACTTAATCCGCTCGGCCACGGCCCCAGAAACGATCGTCGCGGCTGTTCCCGCAAAGGCTGCTTGGAAGAGGAAGAAAACCGGTATTGTCAGCGTGCTCTCTTCCAAGCCATAGGCTTCGGGGCCACCGCTGAGGAACCAACCGCCCCCACCCATAAAGCCATTACCGGGACCAAACATTAAGGAAAACCCGATCGCCCAAAATGCCAAACTTGCTAGGGCAAAAACAATCAGGTTCTTCGAGAGAATATTGACGGCATTCTTCTGGCGACAGAAGCCTGTCTCCAACATCCCAAAACCCGCATTCATAAAAATGACGAGAATGGCGGCAACGAGCACCCAGATATTATCAAGAACGGCTTGCACATCCTCTGGGGTTAGGGCGGCCTCCTCTTGGGCCGATGCAGCCACGCTCCAGAGACCAACAATCAACGCAGAAAGCGGGATACAAGCTAACCATGCATAGGATTGGCCAGGGAAGATTGAACGCAGATTTTGCTGAAAATCAGTCAATATCCCTAGCCCCTCATGCCAGCCTGATAGCGGCACCTGATTTCGGCGTCTCGATCGCTTCCTTGGTGTCATTCTTGACATCAACATTGGGCATTCCTCAACAAACAAAACTTAGCAATAGCTGCAAGATTCTGCCTGCCAAGCTATCGCATTTCCGAAGGAACCGGTATTTCTGGGGTCAAGCTAGAACTGTTATGGAATCGATGCATCCACTCTTACCCAAACTGTTTTATTCAACCCTAGAATCCCTATTCGGTAGCTAAACCTTACGACAGTAGAATCACTCGAATCACTGAGCAGACCTAATACTCTGATAGATTGCACCAATTTTTATACCGAGAATTCTGTATACCAGAATACTTTTTGATCCAGGGTCCCCTATCCCCCCAGAACTCGCTCCTTCCCCTTGCCGCGATTCCAGTTGACAGGCGATCATCTTATTAGTATATTTGTATTAGCTTAACCTCATCACTCCTTAAGCAGACCGCCCTCGACTCTGGTTGGGGGCCGTTTTTTTAAGCGCTCAGGGCCACAATCCTCAGGATTGCCCGGTGGGGGCGTTGGTCTTGCGAGCGGGGTGTTGGCAGCTAGCCATGGCCAACTGCCTATTGCCAGCGTTTTTTTACGGAACGGGTAGTTTCAGGGTACGATCAGAGCGCGGGTGAGGGGACAGGTATGGGAGAACTAGCAGCCGAGTATCGCAATAATCTCTATATAATCGAGGCGGCCCGAGTCGGTATTCATAAGCCGATCCTGGCAGCGCTTTACGCTGTGCATCGCCAACCTAGTCTCTCCGATGGTGAACGGGGTCTGGGGATTTCCCCTGCTAACCGGATTTCCCTCAGCCAGGTCGATACCCTGCCGGAACAGGTCCAGTTTGCCGCCAATACGATTCGTAGTCTGACGGATAACCTGGTGTCGCGCGGGTGGCACAGTACCGATCTGTGGGATGCCCAGCAGGGGCGCTATACGGATGCTTTCCTGCGGGCGATCGCCCAGGGCTTTGCGCCACCGCCATCGGATACGGTTTCTGCCCGGTTGGAAACCACCAATTTTGAGGCCCTACGGCAAGCCTATCTCGATGATCTCGCGCTGGATTTTTCCGATGCTAAACTGCCGGGAAATTTAGCCTATCTGGATACGGCCCTCTTGGCTTTGGTCGATCGCATTCCCCAGCACTACCGGGGGTTGCCGCACCAGCGTGAGGCTTTGCTGGAAGCGGTGCGGATCTGGCGTAACCTCAGTACCCGTGATTCGGCGATCGCGGCCCTGGAAATCACCCTCTCACCGACGGAAAGTACAGCGGCGGCGGATGTTGCCAATGAGGCGCATCTGGATGCGCCTCTCCTGCAATTTGTCCAGCGTATTGGGAGCAATTACACGGGGTTACCCTACCATCGCGAGGCATTGATCCGCTTGGTCCAGCTCTGGCGACAACTGGATTCACGGGAAGAGGCGATCGCCTCCCTGGCCACCGATGCCTCCCCCCAAACCGATCCCCAGGAAATTGATCCGGCGCTCATTGCCTTTGTGCAGCGTGTCCCCCAGCATTACCAGGGACAAGGTAACCAACGACAAGCCCTGACGGAAGGGTTTCGCCTCTGGCAACAACTGGGGTCGCGTGCCCAGACCCTCCAGGCCTTGGGCGTCAATCCGGAGGTCATCGCCCAGCCCAATCCCGATCGCGATACCCTGGCGGGGGTTGCCACCCAGATCGATCGTCAATTATTGGAGTTTGTGCGCCGTGTCCCAGCGGAATACCAAGCCAACGATAGCCAGCGAGCCGCATTAGTCAGTTTAGTCCAACTCTGGCGGGGATTACCCACACGGGAGCAGACGATCGCATCCCTGATGGACGATCTCAAGCGCATGGCGCAAGCGCCGCGTAACAGTCCCGAAGCGATGCCCACACCCCAGCCCGCACCGCTCCCCCAACGTCCAGCCCGTTGGACACCAACCAATATCCAGCTTGCGGCCTCGATTATTCCCAACGGCAGTTTTACCTGGTCAGAGGCCACCCACGGGGGCACCCGCATGCCTCCGGATCAGGCCACCGTCGATGCCATTATCCGCATTGCCACCCTAGCCCAGCAGGCCCGCGATCGCATTGGTCGTCCTTTTATTGTCACCAGTTGGTACCGGCCCCCGGCGATTAATGCCAGGGTCGGGGGGGCCTCCCAGAGCCGTCATATTGTGGGGGATGCAATCGACTTTTACTGCGAAGGATTAACGGGTAGCCAACTGTACTGGGCTTTAGATCCCTGGTGGCCCGGTGGGCTAGGCCGCTACTCCAGTTTTCCCGCCCTGAGTCACATTGATGCCCGTGGCCACCGCGCCCGCTGGCTCCATTAGGAAAAATAGCCATCGAGGAGAACTCCCCAAAAGGTCAAGGACAGTCGGGCTGCGCGATCGTGCCATCCTCTAGGGTGGTCTGGCAGAGGTGAACCCCCTCGCGACGGCTCCCACGGGTATCGGCCTGTTGCAAATTCGCGTGATCCAAACGGGATTGGCGCAAATCCGCCTCAAACAAGTCCGCATCCTGAAGATTGGCAGCCGTTAAGTTCGCGGCTGCAAGGGTAGCGCTGCTGAGGATCGCTAGGTGTAGGTTGGCCCCCTGGAGATTAGCCCCCGTGAGGTTAGCGTGACGCAGATCGGCATTGCGGAGATCGGCCCCCTGGAGATTAGCCCCCTGGAGGTCAGCAAAACGGAGGTTGGCAAAGCGCAGGCTAGCGTGCTGAAGATTGGCCTGCTGGAGGTTCGCCCGCCGCAGGCTAGCACTGGTCAGGGGAGCGGCGGGGAGATCGGCCCCCGCCAGTTGGCAGGCGTCACAGCGTTGGGTGGTGAGTAATTGGGCTAGGGGCGCTTGCCGCACGGCGGGCGGGTTGGACACCGCCAGACACCCCGCCAGTAGCCCTCCTCCCCCCATCGATAGGAGCCATCGGGAGCCTGGCCATTGGCGCGGCGATCGTTGTCCAATCGGGAGTCGGGATGCTTTCATCACAGGTAGATCGCAAAGCCAGGTCAATCGGTGCCGTGTTAATCAGTCAGTATCTAAGGCTGGTTTACCTCGGTTGGGTTCCCCGCCCCATGCGTGAAAGAGCCAGCGGTCTGGACGTGGAAGCTGGGAGCTACATAATCGCTTGGCAGGTACTTGGCCGGGATCGTTGAGTGATTGCCATCCCGCATTGCGAGGTAGGAGGGCGATAAAATCTCAATCCCGTTATCGTTACAGGCATCTTGAATATTTTGATGTAATTCCGAATAGAGATGCGGGAGCAGCTTTGGGGTATCGGTATAGGCATTTAATTCATAACTAATATGAAAATCATTGAGGGATGTTTGCAAGACAAAAGGCTGTGGATCATGGAGGATATGGGGGGTTGCTAGGGCGACTTGAATCAGAACATCATGGACTTGACGCCAGGGCAAATCGTAACCGAGGGTAATTGTGGTATGTACCAGTAAATAGCCCTGCCCTTCATTAACCATGACACTATAGTTCAAAACATGACTATTTAGAACCGTGGAGTTCGGTAAGGTAATTACTACATTTTTCTGAGTCCGAACCCGGGTGACAAATAGGGATGTTTCGATCACAACTCCAATGACTTCACCAATCTGAATTAGATCCCCTAGCCGAAACGCACGGGTATAAATCAGAATTACCCCGGAAATGACATTGGCAACGACCGAGGTGGACCCTAAGGAGAACAAGACCCCCAGGAAAATTGAGAGGCCGCGAAAGACGGGAGAGCCAAATCCGGGCAGGTAGGGACCTGCTATAATGCAGGCGATCGCGATCGTCAAAAATATTGCCAAGCGTATCGTTGGTTCAGTCCATTCCGGATAAAACCAGGTGAAAGTATTATCCCGCCCTAGCTCGCTAATGATGAGTTTCACTAACCCGATCGCATAGTAGGTCATGCAGGCAATAATGACGATCGCGATGAGGTTGGGGAGATAGGCTACGAAGGCCACCACCATTTGGTTGGCCTGAAAGATAATTTGGGCTAGCAGTTGTTCCCCTAGACGGGCCGTGGTCGGGAATGCCCGTAACAGGAAGGGAATGTATAAGTAAAGGCTGATCAATAGCAACAGCCAGCGAATCGCCCGCAGCAAGTTAGCCAGGAGATAGTGGGTCGCACCAGCTCCTAACAGGTGACGATTGCCCAAGCGTAGTCCCAATAAACCAGTGTCATAGGCAGATTTAAGGCGACGGAATAAACGGGGAAAAATTAGGCTTTGCAGCTTAAGGAAGGCTAACAAGAGAAGGGTGCTGACCACCGCCGCTATAATGCCGCGCAGCAGGTAGCGGATACTACGATTTTTGCGATATTGCTCGAGGGCGGCCCGAATTCTTGCGGCTGCCGCTTCCGCTAGTTCATCACGCGGACGATCATAGGCATGGCTGTCACTTTCCCGAACCGTCACCAGCACCCGATCCTTGGCTTTAACCACACTGACATCCGCCTCCGCCTCCACCTGGATATCCTGGGGCGTGATCTCCGGATCATCGACGATCGCTTGAATGCGTTGGGCAATCACCCTGGCCCGCTCTTCCGCGTTAACAACCCCTGGAATCCCTTCCCTGATCACGAAGAGAGTCTCTTCCTCCAGTACCACGGGATAGCCATCCACCTGATTGCCAACGGGATTGGTCACAGCAGGGGAAGGTGAGGCAGGGACGAGGGTTTGGGCCAACAATCCTGGTGTGGCGACGAGAAGTAGGGGGAGCATGACTACACCCAGGAACCAGCGTTGTAATCCTCGCTGCCAGCCTCGATAGGTTAGAGACCTCCCTAGGAAACGTTGAACTTGGCGCATAGCGATCGCACGGTGTTAGCTTGAAAGCATATTTATCCAAATCCTCACACAACCTTAGACAAAGGTTAACGTTCGCTGTTTAGAATTTACGATGAATCAATAATCTTGACCTATTGGTCAAGGGTGCGCTATCGAGCGATCGAGCTAGGTCTTTGCCAATTGCAGTCGATCACCAAGCTAAATCCGGGATGGGTGTCTGTAAATATATCGCTGATTCGGCTCATGGGGGAGCAGTCAGGAGCAGTCGCTCCCCCATTGAACCTCGGATAGTCGTCTCGGCCTGGTTGACTGACAAATCTTGCGCCCTCATCCCTAAGTCCCTTCGCCCACTAGGGGCGAAGGGACTTCCCTCCCAAAACTGGCTTCAAAAGCCCCTCGCCCGCTCTGGGAGAGGGGTTGGGGTGGGGCGGTTCGAGTTTTGTCAGCCAATCAGCGTCTCGGCTGTCTGGCTAGTTGGGAGGCGGGTAGGATGCCTACCCCACAACGGCTACTCACTCTGCGGCTAATGACTTAGATCAACGTCGTCTTTCCCCTACAGATGAGGTGCGCAATTGTCGCTAATCTTGAAAGGTTTGAGTACTCTCAATGCTAACCCGGCTTGATAGCGGTCACTCGATGACCCCACCAACACTGGCTTTGATCTCGGACCTCCAATTGGGGTCAACCCTTGCTGACCTCTGGCTGTATGAGGCCGCGATCGAGGTGAATTGCCCTAGTCAATCGGCCAAGGTGCGGTTTGAGCAGGAACCCTTGTTGCCAGGTTTAATTTTGTTGGAGCAGGGGCAATGCTTGGGGATTGTCTCACGGCAACGTTTTTTTGAATGTTTGAGCCGTCCTTTTGGGCAAGAGATTTTTCTGCGACGCCCGCTCCAAATTTTGTATCGATTTGCGGAAACGGATTGCTTGCTGCTGAGTAGTGATACCCCAATTGTCCAGGCTGCTCGTCAAATTCTTGGGCGATCGCCCGAAACCCTTTATGAACCGATCGTCGTGCGTCTAAGCAATGGCGAGTATCGTCTATTGGATACCCAGCAACTCTTCATTGCCCAATCCCGGATTCATGAACTGGCGACCCAGTTATTGCAGGAACAAACCCAGGCGCAAATGATCCAGACGGAAAAGCTGTCTACCCTGGGACGAATGTTAGCGGGGGTTGCCCATGAAGTTCTGAATCCAGTGAATTTCATTAAGGGTAATGTGGACTTTCTAACGGGCTATGTTCAAGATCTTTTGCGTTTGATTAAAACCTATGATGCAGCCGACGTGGGTCCGATCCCTGAAGTCTTGGCTATGCGTGATGAAATTGACTTTGACTACATCGAGAAAGACGCCCTCAAGATTCTCAACAGCATGGTAATGGGGGTTGAGCGCCTGACTGCCCTGGTGGGGAGCCTCCGCAACTTTTCCCACATGCAGGATGATGTGGCCCAGGCAACTGACTTGCATACTTGTCTTGATAATACCCTGTTAATTTTGAATAATCGCTTGAAGTATGGCATTACTGTGGATAGACAGTATGGTGATTTGCCACCCGTTAAGTGCTATGCTGGCCAGCTTAGCCAGGTTTTCATGAATTTAATTACGAATGCGATCGATGCCCTCACCGATCGCCAGGAAGTATTAAAAGCAGCCCGCTCGCAGCCAGCGCCATCTAACTCAAATTCCTGGCAGCCAACGATTACCCTGATCACTACCGTTGTCGCCGATCCAGGTTTTGATGCGTGCGCTGCGGGATCTCCGGCATGGGTTTCTATCCGGATTATCGATAATGGGCCAGGGATTCCGACGGCTATCCAGGGACGCATTTTCGAGACATTTTTCACCACCAAACCGATCGGTAAAGGGACGGGACTAGGGCTGGCTATCAGCCACCAAATTGTGACGCAAAAACACCAGGGCCACCTGCGCTTCCAATCGACCCTAGGCACGGGCACTGAATTTGAAATTCTGCTTCCCCTCGATGTAGACACACCTTAAGGCAAGGTCCCTGAGGGCAATACGCCTTAGGGCAAACTTAGGCCGATCGCGACGGCCCGCTTGCGCTAGCGTTAAGAGGGAAACGCGTCAGAGAGGGGATAGTCTGTGTTGGTGCGTCAATGGGGGCGTCAATTCGCCAGAGCTAGTGCCATGCGATCGCTCATGGGGTTGGGTGGCCTGATTAGCTGTGTCGGACTACTATCGGCCTGTGCCAATGGGCCGGGAAGTGAGGCATTGGAACGATCGCTCACGGCTGATCCGCGCTTACAAACGGCAACCCCGGTGGTTGAACCCAGCCCCACAGGGAGTGCCTCACCGGCCTTGCCCGCCGACTTTCCCGCCAGCATTCCCCGCTACCCCCAGGCCCAACTAGACGCCGTGGATGGGGCAACGGGTAGTACGCTGTGGCGTAGTGATGACCCGCGCGATCGTATTTTGGCCTTCTATCGTGATGCCTTCCAACGCAATGGCTGGCAACTGACGGAGGCGGCCCTCTCGGCTGGGATGCTGATGGCCCAACAGGCGGATGGACTAACCGTCACGGTGATCTTGCAACCACCGGACGCCTCTTCAGCCGAGCCAACCCCTGGGACTGCGGTCCCCCCCCAGGGCACCCGCTTCGAGTTACGCTATCGTCGTAGCGCGGACGCGGCCTTACCGGCAACGCCAATGGCACCCGACGCGGGCACCGATCGCCCCCCCTTCCCGGATCTGGACCAGGTGCCCCCTGCCCTCAAGCCCGCCGTGACGGATTTAGCCGCCTTGGGAGTGTTAACCCCGATCGCATCGCCAACCCCAACCGGTGCCGCCCCCTTTGCCCCCAATCAAGCCCTGACCCGGCGCGACTTTGCCCGCTGGCTGGTCACGACTAATAACCGTCTCTTTCGCGATCGACCCGGTAAACAAATCCGGCTGGCCCAGGTTAATGAGACCCCCGTGTTCCAAGACGTGCCCCCTAGCGATCCTGACTTTGCGGCCATTCAGGGATTGGCTGAAGCCGGCATTCTCCCCAGTCGGCTGAGTGGTGACAGTACCGCCACCCAATTTCAACCGGAGGCCACCTTGAACCGGGAAACCCTGCTGCGCTGGAAAGTGCCTCTGGATGTTCGCCGGACCCTGGCCCCCGCAACGGTGGAGGCCGTCCAGACAACCTGGGGGTTCCAGGATGCCAATCGCATTAGTCCGGATGCCCTGCGGGCGGTCCTAGCGGATTATCAAAACGGCGATTTAGCCAACATTCGACGGGTGTTTGGGTTTACGACCTTACTCCAACCCCAACGGGCGGTCACGCGTGCCGAGGGCGCAGCCGCCCTGAGTTATTTCGGCTTCCAAACCGATGGCGTGGCGGCGGCGGATATCTTGCAGGCAGAACAGTTGGCTCGATCGACGTCTCCCACGGGGGAACCGTCACCCGCAGCCCCCGTCATGGGGCCAGGGTTACCCAATCCGTGAGCTTAGGGAATCTCGATAACTTGAGCCATCGCCATCCTAAAGGGTTCGTGAGGGATTGTGGTGCAGGCTTCTAGCCTGCGCGGGCAGGATGCCCGCCCCACGCGCAGCCATCACTTGAGATTGCGATAGCAGAGCCGCCCGTCTCAAACCCTGATACTGCACTTCCATTCTCGGTAATTGCAACAGCCCACGATGCCCAGCGCTTACAATCTAGTCTCAAACCCTGATACTGCACTTCCATTCTCGGTGAGGTATAGGCAAGGGGCTTAAGCCCGTTGTTCGCAAGGCTTGACAATACTTTATTAGAGAGGGAACGGCTGTAAACGGATGCGTCCCGCTCACCCTAAGCCTGTCGAAGCGTGAGCGTGTCGAAGGCGCTTGGAGCCTCTCGATCATTTACGGTTGACAGCCCACTACCCAAATTGGGTCTGATAGCCCCCTATCCGATGGCAAACACGATCGGCGATCGCAGCGGCACAATAGAAAGAGTCCCCTGCCTGCCATCCTGCACTCCCGCTAAGCCATGAGCCTTGTTCGTAATCATTCCGGACGCATTGCCTTTTCCTATACCCTCTGGGCCGGTTTTTTCTTTGGCATTTGCGGCCTACACCGGCTGTACAACGGGAAGATGATCACGGGAGTTCTTTGGCTATGTACTTTTGGTCTCTGCGGGATTGGCCAAATCGTTGACCTGTTCCTGATTCCTGACATTGTGCGGAGCCACGATCGTAAACTGCGCCCCCCCTTGGGCTATGGGTCAGCGGATTTTTCCCCCACGCCTCCCCTCGATCCGGCTCCGGACCCGGTCTCGCCTTCCCTCACCCGTGAACAACAA
This sequence comes from Trichothermofontia sp., assembly GCF_053493415.1. Lineage (NCBI taxonomy): Bacteria > Bacillati > Cyanobacteriota > Cyanophyceae > Leptolyngbyales > Trichocoleusaceae > Trichothermofontia > Trichothermofontia sp. Next base: position 25,353 of record NZ_JBRCAD010000133.1, read on the forward strand.
CTAGTGGTATTGGTCAAGGCGGCGGAAAAACGGGGCGGGAAACTAACGGTTACCCAAGGGGTGATGGCTTCGGGATTGGGTTTTGCCCAGGTGGAAACCCTGCTGCTGGAGATGGTGCGATCGGGCTATGCCCACATTGGTAATGATCCTGTTACCGGGGCTGTTACCTATTATTTCTAATGAGCTTTAATTTAATCAGACTTAACCTCTAGCCCGTGTTTGCCAGGAGGGGGCATCCGTTGTGTTGGCGACGAAAGTCGCTACTACGCAACAGCGACTAAGGTCGCTACGGCGAACGGATTGAGCTTGACGGCTGTTGTTTGTAGTTGCGGTTAAAACCGCAGTTCTGCTGGCTTCGATACGGTTGTGGCGATTACCAGTACCTATGTCAGACCCCCTACTCCCTGAGTCGTCTACTGAAAGTACGCTCCCTAGGGTGCCGATGCCCCCACCCCGTCGCCCCAATCGCTTTGCGGGGCCGATTTATCCTTTTCAGGCGATCGCAGTACTTTGGCAGCATCGCCAACTGTGGGTCTATGTGCTGGTGCCGCTGCTGATTAACCTGATCCTGGGGGGGGTTCTCTATGCCTGGCTCTTGGGCCAGGGACTCCAAGCGATCGACCTGTGGATCGGGGGGCTACCGGATTGGCTACTGGCGATCGTGGTCACCTTGCTGCGCGGGCTATTGATCGTCATCCTGCTCATCGTGATTGGATTTCTGCTGGTCCAATTTGGCACGATCCTGGGTGCGCCCTGGTATGGCGTCCTGTCCGAAAAACTGGAATACCTGCGCCTAGGGGCACTCCCCACGCTGCCTAACCATCCGCTGCGGGGGGTGCGGGAGATCTGGCGGGCTGTGTTGTTTGAAGGAAAAAAACTGCTGCTGGCGATCGCGATCGGCACCCTGCTCCTAGGCTTGGGCCTAGTACCGGGGGTGGGTCCCCTGGTTACGGGGGCGGGGTGGTTGGGGTTAACCGTCCTCTTAATCTGTCTGGACTTTCTGGACTCACCCCTGGAACGACGCTATCTGACCTTTCGTGGCAAATTAGGCGTGATTGTGCGGGGTCTACCAGGCACCTTCCTCTTTGGTCTGGTGTGCTTAGGTTTGGTCAGCATTCCCCTAGTCAACCTGGTTACCTTGCCCCTGTGTGTTGCGGGTGGCACCCTGTTTTTCTGTGATCAGCTACGATCGGGAGTCGATCCGGTCGATCCCTCCTCGACCCGCGAGACTGCCGACCAAGGGTAAGGGTCATGCCAACGTATAAGGGACATAAGCAGTGGATTGGGAATGTGCCCCTCAAGTTGGTCTTAGTGGTGCCTTTTCTCCTGCAAATTATTGTAGCCGTGGGTGTTACGGGTTGGTTATCCATTCGCAACGGTCAGCAGGCGATTAATAATGTCGCCCTGCAACTCCAACAACAACAGGCTGACTATATTGAAGAAAAGGTCATTGACTATCTGGAAGATCCCGTTCTGATCAATCAATTTATTGCGGATACCATTACTTCGGATATTATTAACATTGATAATCTCCAATCACTACAGCCCTATCTAGAAGCCCAATTACAAAAATATCAAACTCTAACGGCCATTACCATTGGTACCGAAAAGCCCGATTATGTGGGAATTCGACGACGAGAAAATTCGGGTGAATATTCGATCGCAACCTGGAATCATGACACAGGGGGAATTACCATTCGTATCTTTAACGCCCAGGGGTATCTCTTAGCCTCGGAAATCCGCAGCGACTACGATCATCGTCAGCGAGCCTGGTATTATGACAGCTTAGCCGTTGGTAAGCCTGTCTGGAAGCAGCCCTACGCAACTTTTCAAACGAAAGAACTGATTATTTCTGCCGATCATCCCCTATTTGACGATCGCGGCGATCCGATCGGGGTGATCAGTTCAGACTTTTCCCTGGCCCAAATCAATCAGTTTCTCCAGACCCTCAAGGTTGAGAAAACGGGCATTATCTTTATCATGGATCGCAACGGTGACTTGATTGCGACCTCTAGTGGCGAACTACCCTTTACCGTTAATACCCAGACGGAAGAAGCCACGCGAATCTCTGCTCTCAACAGCCCGAATCCTTTAATTCGAGCCACCAGTGCCTATATCCAACAGCACCTACAAGGATTTCAAGCTATTCGCCAGCAGCACCAATCGGACTTCCATTTTGCTCAGGAACATCAATTTCTTTATATTAAAAATTTACAATTTAACAATCAGCTAGACTGGTTGATTGTCGTGGTTACGCCAGAGGCTAACTTTCTAGCCCAAGTCCATAGCAACACACGCCTGACCATTTTTTATTGTTTACTATCCCTAATTGCGGCGATTATTGCAGGTATTTTAGCTGCTAATGGGATTAATCGACCTATTCAACGTCTAGTTACTGCCTCAACGGGCCTCAGCCAACAGGCTGCGATCGGGAACCTTGCTAAAATTCCCTTTGACCCGCGCCTGACCCAGGAAACGATTAAGGAATTTCGGACCCTGGCCCAAGCATTTCAACACATGGCCCACCAGTTACAAGATGCCTTCCAGGCCCTCGCCCAGGCCAAGGCCGAATTGGAAATTCGTGTGGAGGAGCGGACCCTGGAATTACGTCAATCGGAGGAAAAGTTTGCCAAGGCTTTCCGCTCTGGCCCCAGCGCGATCGCCATTACCCGGATGGACAACGGTTCTCTGATTGAAGTCAATGGGGTTTTTCTCACACTGACGGGGTATCGCGTTGATGAGGTTATTGGGCGCACACCCACAGAACTCAGCCTGTGGGAAAACATTCGCGATCGTGATCATTTACTACAAGTCATTGCTGAACAGGGCGCAATTCATAACTACGAATTTCGATTACGAACCAAACAAGGGAAAATCCGTACCAGCCTTCTGTCGGCAGAGGTGATTAACCTGAATGGTCAGGATTGTTTACTCACGATCGCCATTGATATTAGCGATCGCAAGCAGGCTGAGTTAGAGTTACACCAGGCAAAGGAAGCAGCCGAGGCCGCGAATCGGGCCAAAAGTGAATTTCTCGCCAATATGAGCCATGAGCTTCGCACCCCTCTCAATGGCATTTTAGGCTATGCCCAACTGCTGCAACGCGACCCGAACCTTTCCGATTCCCAACAAAAGGGCCTACAAACCATTCAACAATGTGGCAAGCACCTATTAACCCTGATCAATGACATTCTCGATCTTTCCAAGGTGGAAGCACAGAAACTAGAGCTGCATATTGAAGAGTTTCCATTGCCGGAATTTTTAGAAAGCATTGCCGATCTCTTTTATCTGCGGGTGGAACAACAGGGGTTATTCTTTTTATATGAGCGCCTGTCGCCCCTGCCCGCACGGGTATTAGGCGACGAAAAGCGGCTACGGCAGGTGTTGATTAACCTGCTGGGCAATGCGGTGAAATTTACGGAACATGGAGGCGTTTTCCTGAAGGTCGGTCTCATTGGCGCACAAACGATCCGTTTTCGCGTTGAAGATACGGGACAGGGGATTGATCCGACCTATCTGGATGCTATTTTCCAGCCCTTTCGCCAGGTGGGTGATCCGGCCCGTCGATCGGAAGGCACGGGCTTAGGGTTAGCTATTAGTCAACGTCTGGTGCAATTAATGGGGGGCCAATTGCAGGTGACCAGCCAACTGGGCCAGGGCAGCCAGTTTTGGTTCGATATTGAACTACCCGTGATTACCGAGGTTAATGCGACTCCCTCAGCCCTGATGGATCTCAACATTGTTGGCTACCAGGGACCCCGCTGCCGCATCCTGGTGGTGGACGATCGCCCGGAGAATCGGACCCTGCTCATGGGGCTGTTGGTTCCCCTTGGGTTTGAGGTGGAAACCGCCAACGATGGGCTAGATTGTTTAACCAAAGCGGTTCACTTTCAACCCGATGTCATTTTGTTAGATCTGGTCATGCCCACCTTGAATGGCATCGCGGCAACCCAGCGGCTCCGCCAGATCGACACCCTGCGCCCCCCCATTATTATCGCCACCTCCGCCAGTGCCTTTGAAAACGATCGTCAGGCCAGTTTGGAGGCGGGGTGCGATGACTTTATCCCCAAACCGATCCAGGAGAAGGACCTATTTGCCTGTCTGGGCTACCACCTGGGTTTAGAGTGGATCTATAATGCGGCGGCGATCGCCCCGGCGGCTGCGGAACCAGCCGCCACTTCCGTCGTTCCCCCTCCTGAAATCCTGCGCCATCTGGAAGCCTTAGCCAAACTGGGTGATATTAAAAGCCTGCGGGACACCCTGGATCATCTCCAACAAACCGATCCACACCTGCTACCATTTTTAAGGGCTTTGGAAAAACTTGCGAAAAATTTTCAGATCAAAAAGATTCAGCAGTTCCTTCGTCAGTACGCGATCGAGGACGAGCAGGCATGACGGCGCAGACGAGCGGTTGCATTCTCCTTGTCGATGACAACCCCACTAACCTGGAGGTACTCTTCAATTCCTTGAGTGACTCTGGGTTCAAGTTACTGATTGCCGAAGATGGCGAAAGCGCGATCGAACTGGCCCACTATGCCCAGCCCGACATGATTTTGCTCGACGTAATGATGCCGGGGCTGGATGGCTTTACGACCTGCCAACGCCTGAAGGCCGACGCCACAACCCAGGCGATTCCCATCATCTTCATGACTGCCCTGGCCGAGACGATCGATAAGGTCAAGGGGCTGAGCCTTGGTGCGGTTGATTACGTCACCAAACCTTTTCAACCGGATGAGGTCCTAGCCCGTGTGAAAACCCATGTCGCCCTCCGTCAGTTGCAACAACAACTGCAAACGCAAAACCAACAATTGCAACTCGAAATTGCCGAGCGGCAGCAGGCTGAACAAGCCCTGCGGTTTTTCCTCCACGCGGTTTCCCATGATTTGCGTAACCCCGTCACGGGCACCCTCCTGCTGCTCAACCGCCTCCGCCAACAGGCTGGGGAACAGCCCCAGGTGGGTGTCCCGACGCTGGTTATCGATCGCCTTACCCAGGGCTGCGATCGCCAACTCAAACTGATCAACTCCCTTGTGGAAACCCATGCCAACGAGCTAACAGGGGTCGTGCTACATCCCGAACCCCTTGCCCTCCATGCCTTTATCCAGCGCCTTACCGAAGATTGGGAACCGTTAGTCACCCAGGAAAAAGCCACCTTAGTAAACGAAGTCCCGGTGAGCTTACCCCGCGTGCAGGCTGACCCCGACCAGTTATGGCGAGTGTTTGAAAATCTGATTGCCAATGCCCTGAAACACAATCCCCCCGGCCTAACGCTACGGTTGCAAGCGGCTGTTCAGGCGGCCCCTGGCCCCGCTGCCAGTGGCTATCCGGCCTTAGACACAAGGCCAGGAGAGCAACCCCCCCCGCCCACGGATCGTCCCGCCCTAGCCTGGGTGACCTGTCGGGTTTCGGATAATGGCACGGGCATTCCGCCAGAGCAGGCATTAGAACTGTTTGAACTCTATAAACGCGGGAAAAATGCCCATCGCACCCAAGGATTGGGGATTGGTCTTTATCTTTGTCGCCAGATTATTCAGGCCCACGGGGGCGATATTGGGGTTTCCCCCCAGCCAACCGGCACGACCTTTTGGTTTACCCTGCCCGCGATCGCGATGGCAGATTAACCCTTGCAGATTAGCCTATGCCCAAAGAGGTTGGCCTGCTATCGTGTTGAGAAGATAGCTCCGGTTGCTCCCACCTATGACTGATGCGCGGCTAAAACTTGCTGTAGTGGAACGAGATCCCATTTTTCGCCTGGGCCTGCGGACCTGGCTGACCCAGTTCGAGGATCTGGATATTCGCGTGGAGGCCGATAGCTTCGAGCTAGCCCTGGCCACGATCGCCCACGAGATGACCCAACCGATCGTCACCACAGATGCTGCCCTGTCCGCCGATGCCGCCGCGATCGCCCAACCCCTGGATTTGGTGATTGCCGACTTTGACCTGGGGGGCAGTCCCAGTGGACCCGCCCTGGGCCTGCAACTCTGCCAAACCCTGCACCAGCAATTTCCCGATCTGCCCATCCTCTTGCTCAGCGCCGAAGACAATCCGACCCGTCAGCGGTTGGCCCAGGCAGCAGGTGCCCAGGGGTATTGCCGCAAAGGATTAGCGGAACGGGAATTGGTTGCCGTGATCCGCCAGGTAGCCGCTGGGGCAGCGATTTGGCCAACCCTCCCAGCGGCTACCTGGCGGATCACGGCAACCAATTCCCGTTCCGCTAATCCTTTGCGGCAATACCCCTGGGCACCTGCTGCCTGGGCCAACCGC
>NZ_JBRCAD010000134.1:0-18634 GCF_053493415.1 Trichothermofontia sp.
TACATTTCCGGCTCTTTAGCGTAGTTGTTGAGAATGCCGTTGTCGAGTTGGGTGGTATACATCGTTGTTGCCTCTGTGAGTAAGGGGTGTTGTCTGTCCTGTTGTTACACAATGTAACGCATTGTTAAGTTTATTGTCAAGCGCTTGACAAAATTATTCTTGATGATAGTGATTTGAACTGCTGATGCGCCTGCGGCTACCGATCGTCGCTTGGCTCCTGCCCACCTCCCCGCAATCCATGAACCTCAGCCCGTATGCATACTTCCCCCAACCCGGCTAACCTGAACTGTCCCCTTCCCCAGACCGATCGCGCCACAGTGCAACTGGCCCACGGCGGTGGCGGCAGTCTCATGGCCCAGTTAATTGAGCAGATGTTTCTACCGGCATTCAACAACGAATGGCTGAATACCCGCCAGGATGGAGCCGTTTTTGCCACACCGGGGGAACGCTTAGCCTTTACCACCGATTCCTATGTCGTGCACCCCCTATTCTTCCCAGGGGGGGATATTGGCAAGTTGGCGGTGTATGGCACCGTGAATGATTTGGCCATGTGTGGTGCCCGTCCCTGCTACCTGAGTGTGGGGCTGATCCTAGAGGAAGGATTGCCAATGGCAACCCTGGCCCAGGTGGTGCAGTCGCTGCAGGCAGCGGCGCAGGAAACGGGGGTGCAATTGGTCACGGGCGATACGAAGGTTGTCGATCGCGGCAAGGGCGATGGCCTTTTCATTAACACCACGGGGATCGGCGTCATCGAGTCAGAAACCATTAATATTGCCCCCCATCACGTGCAACCGGGGGATGCGATCGTGCTCAGTGGCGATCTGGGGCGGCATGGGATGGCGATTATGGCGGTGCGGGAGGGCCTCAGTTTTGAAAGCCCGATTCTGAGCGACTGTGCACCCTTAGCAACCCCCGTACAAGCCTTATTGCAGGCGGGAATCACAGTCCATTGCTTGCGAGATCTCACCCGTGGCGGGTTAGCGAGTGCCCTGGTGGAAATTGCCGAAGCCGCAGGCTTGCCGTTAGCGATCGATGAGCGCCAGATTCCAGTCCAAGAGGACGTGCGGGGGGCCTGTGAGTTTCTGGGCCTTGACCCCCTCTATGTGGCGAATGAGGGGCGCTTTGTGGCTTTTGTCCCAGAGGCAGAGGCCGATCGGGCAGTGGCCATCCTCCGGGAACACGCACCAGGGGGCAATGCCCAGCAGATTGGGGAAGTCGTTGGTCCTGCAAGTCCAGCCCTTGTCACCCTCACCAGTCAAATTGGCGTGAGTCGGGTAGTGACCCGGTTTAGTGGGGAACAGTTGCCGCGCATTTGTTGAAGGCGAATTCAGGGTTCAGGCGAACAGATGAGGTACATCGCTACCCCTGCTGAGGAAGTCTAGAGAACCCAGCGCAATAATGGCCAAGCTCTTCTGGAGGTGTGATCGGAAAAACTGGCTAAAATACCCCTATCGTTAGCAAGTCACCTGCAATCGCAAATCACCTACAAAATACTGAAGATTCTGATACAGCCGTTCCCGCTCTATGGAAGTGCTGTAGATAGGATTCACATAACAGAAAAACACCCTCATTCCCAGATAAAGTGCGGGACAAGGGTGACGGTAAAAGACATCGTTGTTAGCCAAGCCGAAACCATCCCCTCAGGGGGGAGAGCCAGTAGCCAGGCAAGTTAGTTGGGATTGGGACCCGCATCAATCAGTTCTTGGCGGGCAGTTTGGAATTGCTTGAAGTTGTTTACAAAACGACGGGCCAGATCCTGCGCTTGCGCATCGTAAGCATCTGGATCACTCCAGGTTGTACGCGGACTCAGAATCACGGCTGGTACCCCCGGGACCGCGTCCGGAACTAACACCTTGAAAATGGGATCAAGGTGGTACGTGACCCGATCGAGATCGCCATTCAGAGCCGCTGCAATCATTGCCCGTGTGTACTTAATAGGAATGCGTTTGCCAATACCATAGGGACCCCCAGTCCAGCCCGTATTCACCAGATAGACAGCGGCTTTCGCCTGATGTTTGCGTAGCCGTTCGCCTAACATTTCCGCATAAACCGTCGCGGGCAATGGCAGGAAAGGTTTGCCAAAGCAAGCCGAGAAGGTAGCCTTGGGTTCCGTAATCCCCCGCTCCGTTCCTGCGAGCTTGCTGGTATAACCCGACAGGAAGTGGTACATCGCCTGGGCACTGGTTAATTTCGCGATCGGCGGCAATACCCCAAAAGCATCCGCCGTCAGGAAGATGACTGCCTTGGGATGACCACCAATACTGGGAATTACACAGTTGCGAATATAGTCGATCGGGTAAGCAACCCGTGTATTTTCCGTCAGACTACCGTCCTCATAATCAGGGGTACGATCGCCAGAATTAAGGACAACATTTTCCATCATCGCGCCAAAACGAATCGCATGCCAAATATCCGGTTCATTTTCTGCCGATAGGTGAATCGTCTTAGCATAACAGCCGCCTTCAAAGTTGAAGATCCCTTCCTCTGACCAACCGTGTTCATCATCGCCAATCAAGAAGCGATCGGGATCAGCCGATAACGTAGTTTTACCCGTGCCTGACAGGCCAAAGAAGAGGGCTGTAGTGCCGTCTGCATCCATGTTAGCGGAACAGTGCATGGGTAACACATTACGCTTGGTCATGAAGTAGTTCATCAATGAAAAGACGGATTTTTTGATCTCACCCGCATAGCGTGATCCTCCAATAATCACAATCTTCTTGGCAAAGTTAATAACAATAAAGGCTTCGCTGTTAATGCCATCATCTTCGGGTTCGCCGTGGAGACCAGGTACCGCAATTACAGTGAAATCGGCATGGTGGTTAACCAATTCTTCTGTCGTAGGCCGCAGGAACAGTTGATGGGCAAACAGATTTTCCGATGCCATTTCAGTAATAATTCGTACCCCAGTCCGATAGATCGGATCAGCCCCCACATAACCATCAAAAATATACAAATCCCGCCCCTGGATATAGGAGCGAATCCGTCGAAAAAGCCGATCAAAGTGTTCTTCGGAAATCGGTACATTGAGGTTATTCCAGTGGATCTCCTCACGACTACTGGGTTCATCGACAATGAATTTATCATTGGGCGATCGTCCGGTATACTTGCCCGTCCTCACACACAAAGCTCCATTGGCCGCCAGTACCCCTTCCCCCCGCAGCAATGCATGTTCAATCAGTTCCGAAACTGAAAGGTTTCGATAAACCTGTCCCAGGTTCCGCAATCCCAATTTATCCAGACCATAGCAATTTTTATTCAAGAGGACTGAACTTTCTAAGCGCTTCTTCACCAACGGTTTATCATCCTGGTTATAGGCTTGCTCCAACACCTGCATCGATAGTTCTGCGTAGCGTCCTGATCGAGGGGGTTTAGCTTCTTTCGTCGGTGTCATAGGAACTTCTCCCAAATAATGTGTAGCGTCCGAAACCCAGAAATTGCGCTATGTGAGCAGGCCGTAGCCAATATGTTCTCAGAAAGTGTTCTTAAAAGGTGTTATTGAAGACGATCGTGCCAAGCACAAATGTGGCAAAGTTTAGTTACTAAAGTTAGGTTGTCGAAGTTGAGTTGTCAAAGGTGGATTGTCAAAGGTGGGCTGTCAAAGGTGGATTGTCAAAGGTGGATTGTCGAAGTTGGATGATGTGTTATCACAGTAGGTCAATTGATCGACTAGGGCGAAAAGGGGAAATACTGGAGTACAGGCAAAGCGTGCGGGAAGCGGTGTGTGTGAAGAGTCGTTAAAAATCTCAAAAACCATTCAAATTTGTATACCAAGATACTACCCAAAAAACTATCGTCTGAACATAAACTCTTGATACCAAAAAGATGACTTTTGTTATACTTTGATGACTAAATATAAAGTGAGTTCAGATTTGATAACTTTTGGATGCGAAAAACGGATAGACGCATTGTTTATCGTAGAAAAACCTGGGGTGCGATCGCGCTAATGCCGTCTGTATCTTGACTGTAAGGCAACCGAGTTTTTTCGCCATGCCCAATTATGAAATTTGACCCATGAGGGATCACAGGTAAATGAGGATAAACCCACCCTAAATAAGAGTCTTATTGGGGTTTGAGTGTAAACAAACGTGTGATATCTGTTAGTACCAGCGACTATAGCGCAAACTTCTGTAAAGGGTTCTCCCGGCGATGTCATAAAAATTTAATTTTTCAGCGTGTCCCAACCCCGCTTCCCCATCTGGAATAACTATCCGATGCCGTTTCTTCAGCGTTGGCAGACCGGACAAAAGTGGCTCGATCGCCCCGCTAGACGAATGCGTTGAATAGGGGTGCCACACACCCGACAGCCCTGCCCCGTCCGTCCATAGACCCTAGCCTCACCCCCGTAATTACCGTTCACCCCCGCCACACTGCGAAAATCGCTAATCGTTGTTCCACCCGCCGCAATCGACGCCTCTAGAACGGCCACGATCGCCGTCCGCAAGCGATCGAGCTGCTCCGGCTGAAGACGGGCACAGGGGGTCGTGGGATGAATACCACTGATAAAAAGCGCCTCATCCGCATAGATATTGCCCACACCGGCCAGGAGGGTTTGATCCAGGAGGGCACTTTTGATTGGCCGTTGCCGACCCCGGAACTGCTGCTGGAGATAGGCAACACTAAAGTCCGAGGAAAACGGCTCTGGTCCCAAGGCTTGTAACCCCGTTATGCACGACTCCGGCGGGCGATCGGGCGGTACCCACCATATCCGGCCAAAGGTACGACTATCCACAAAGCGGAGATCTCGGCCATTGGCAAAGGTAAAACGCACACGGGTATGGGTCGGCAACGGCTCAGCACTGGCCACCCAGAGTAATTGCCCAGTCATGCGTAGATGAACCCCCAACCAACCAGCCGCGATCGGCGTTGAGGTCGGCAGTGTGGCTAGTCCCCAGGTCGCGGGTGACGATGCGGCGCGAGGGGGGGCAGGGGGCAGGGTCCCAGGTCGGGCTACCCTTGTGCAGGGTGCGGTTGCCAAAGGTACCGCCGTTGGGGATGCGGCCAGACGCACCAATTGACCAAGGAGATACTTGCCACGTCGCTGCCAATTCACGATCGTACAGCCCGTGATCCCCTGCAAAAATTCGGCTCCAGACGCCGGAGAGGCGATCGTCCGTTCCAGGAAAACCGCCCCCCCAACAATGACCTGCTCCCGCGTTACCTGATTGAGGCCCCGCTTAACGGTCTCAACCTCAGGCAGTTCGGGCACAGCTTATTTCTTACCCTTGGGGGCAGAAACTTCGACGAGTTCGTTTTCAGCAAAGTTGTTGGTGTTCACGCCACCAGCACTGCCACTGAAGCCGTTGTAGTTCACCCCGTCGAAGCGAACAATCACCGGATAGCGGATACCGCTGGTGTCTACTGAGACCACCGTACCCACATCGTTGTACCAGTACGACTCTTTGCGGAGAATCCGGACCTTAGAACCACGCTGAACCATGAGTGCTTTCCTTATATATGATTCAAAACGTTAACCAACCCGTTAAGCAACGACTTAGTTGTTCTCAAGCGTACTATCCTGACCGGTCCTCTAACGCACTCGTAATTTTAAGTTTTGTGACTAAAATCCTAGCCAACACCAATGGCAAAGCCAGACAGCACAAGCTTTCCAGCCCTTAGGAGCATGGGACAAATTGGGCGGGCGATCGCTAACAGGGATCATTCCAAAGAAAGACAGACCTCAGCCAGCCGTTTCAGCCGTTTCAGCCGTCTCTCCAACCGCCTTAATCACCTCAATCCCGTGTTCTTCCAGGATCACCACAGGACTCGGAAACTGGTTGGCCTCAATATGCTTCACCAACACCCTGCCGTTGGCAACCCGTTGCCCAGCCACCACATAGCGGCTAGTGGCTTCGTTGGGGGCCTGAATAATCGCACGGGGAACATCCCCCACCTGCACAACCCCCGTAACCTCAACCGCTCTCGCCAAATCCGGTTGGGGACCCGGTGGAGCCGTCGGAAAGGGGCTAACCCCACCGGGTGCACCCGGGAACCCAGGGGTGCCAGGGGTCGGAAAGGGAGGAGGCGTTGGGGCCGTTCCTCCCCCGTCTGGCGGCGGGACGGGGGGAACCAGAGGTTCCGGGGGTTGCGTGACGGAAACCTGAATCCCAACAGTTTGGGTACTCGCAAAGGGATCGGTTCGCCCTGAGCGGATCTGCTTCAGGCGTTCAACCGGATTGACAACGGGGACCAACCCCTCAATGCCTGGGCTGGCAGGGGCCACAACTGGCTCAGCAAAAGGGGCCCCAGAGGCGGCCGGGGCCGGGGCCGGAACGGCAGGTGGAGCCGTAGGGGAAGGGCTAGCCGTCGCAGTTTCGTCGGGGATCTCTTCGATGGGGGTACAGGCCGCGATCGTCAGCAATGCCAACCCGCCAACCAGCCCCGATGCCACACGGTGTGAACGCATAACCACTCTTCTCCCAGATGAAACGTCTAGAATGGTTTTCGGCAACCTAATGCTCCGCTCACCCACCTGAAGCTGCCGGAATAGCCATGCCCAGCACCGGGGGAAGCCCTTGGGAACGAAGCCCTTGACAGGTTGTAAAAACCAGTTACTATAGACGATTCTAGACTGAGATAATGGGGTTAGTCATCCGCACCCTTCATAATTTTCTTCAAGGCTTCCAGGCCGCGCTTGACATGGCGCGACACGGTGACGGAACTGACCCCTAGCCGTTCAGCGGTTTCCTTCTGGGTTAGATCGTAGAGAAAGACAAATTCCAACACATCACGGGTACGTTCTTCGATCTTGGCTAATGCCTGCTGGAGGCGAATCCGATCTTCTTGGGCCAGTTGGAAACTGCGACACCGATGATCGGGAATTAGATCGCCCAGGGATGTGGCCCCTTCCACTTCATCGCGCACAGGCGCATCCAGGCTGAGCAGGGCGCGGTTCTGCTTGGCCAATTTGATCTCCTGCCATTCGGCCAGACTGATCTCTAGGGCCTCAGCAATTTCCGCATCGCTGGGATGGCGTCCTAGGTCTTGCTGCAAGGCTTGGGTCACCCAGACGGCCTGTCGTTGCAGGGCCACCCAGCGGCGGGGAATACGCATGGGAGTGCCCCGATCCCGCAGGTAGTGCTGAATCTCGCCCCGAATGTAGGGGATCGCAAAGGAGCTAAAGGCATGGCCCCGTGCCATATCAAACCGTTCGATCGCCCGCATCAGGCCGATACACCCAACCTGCACCAGATCTTCGTAGCTTTCCGTGCATTGGTTGAGCCAGTGATGGGCCTCCCGGCGCACTAACCCATAATTCAGATAGGTTAACCGGTTCCGCAATTCGGGCGAGGGCGAGGTTTGATACTCGCGCAGTAATTGCAGGGTCTCGTTTTTGAGATCGCTGGTCACGGCATTGGAAACAGCACTAGGCATGGCAAACCCCAGAATTTCTGTTTTATTAGCTTAATAGCATCTTTGTCGGTTTGAACGCACTAAAGACGCTGATACCGTGCACCCTGTCGAACATCGTCTCAAACACAGGCTACAGGTGGGATCGCAGACAAGGAGCTGTTGGGGACATTGAAGCACCACCATCAGCCTGTTTTAGGCGTTGGCGTTGTTTCGTCCTGCCCTGCCACGAGGATTGGCTAGCTCATAAACAGCTCATCAACTAATCTGACGCCCTGTCGGCGACCGATCGCCTGTAATCGTTACCCCTGTGTGCGACTAACCCCTGATGAAACCGATAACCCGATTACCTGGTAATTAAATACCCTGCTTAATGACTCGACACAGCCAACTAAGCCGGGACTGGATGGAATCCTCATTACAGATTAGACAGATCTCTTGATGAACCTCAACAGCGTTTTCACGGAAGTTCATAAAGAGCGAGGCAGTTGGCCGGGTGAGAGGTCAGGCCATGCGATCGCTGGGGGGTTCCAGGGTGGTGGCTAATTCAGCCACAGTCAGGGTCTCATAGGGTTCAAAGGGCTGGTGAATCCAGGGATTGTCGGCAAAGTCTTGGACATAGTAGTCAGGCTTGATCACAGAGCAGTGCTTGTACCACAGCACAGCCGTGCGCATCTCGTCGATATAGAAACCATACTGGCGATCGAGCCAGATTACGGTTTTTTGTAACGTGATCCCCGAATCAACCAGGTCATCGACGATTAACACCCGACTGCCCAAATTGGCCGTGGTCATCGTCAGGTCGCGACCAAAGGTAATCGAGCCACGCACCTGATTGTTAGGCCCCCCATAGGAGGCCGTTGCCAAAATCGCGAGGGGTTGCCGGAAGAGGCGCGCAAGAATATCCCCCACGCGCAAGCCGCCCTTGGCGAGGCACACAATTTGGTTAAACTCCCATTGGGACTGGTAGATCTGGATGGCTAGAGCTTCGATCGTGCGGTAGTAGTCCGACCAAGACACGTAGAAATTTGACATGGCAGTTGGCAGCAGGTCTGCGTAGGGCGGATGCTCGTAGGGAGATTAGCACAGGGAGATGGGCATAGGGACCCCCGTTGGGCACTAGAATGCCCCCGTGGGTCGTCGTATCGGTTAAGGTTACGATCGTTCAACTCGTGCCACACTCCTCGCTCCTCGTCCCCCTATTCTCCCCGGTCTGTCAACGGGTCTTCCAGGTACAACCGCTGATGTGGGATCGGGCCAGGATCTACGAGAACCACTCCCCCCTTTCCCTTGCTGACCCATCATCATGCCTGAATCTTCATCCCCGGTCCGTTCTGACCCCCTCCCCCCCGCCGAAAAACTCAGCCTGAGTACTAAATTGGCCTATGGAGCCGGGGATCTGGGACCCGCGATCACGGCCAATATTCTGATCTTTTTCCTATTTATTTTTCTGACGGAGGTGGCCGGACTACCGGCGGGGATCGCGGGCAGTATTTTGTTGATTGGCAATCTTTGGGATGCGATTAATGACCCAATGGTGGGGATATTAACCGATCGCACCCAGACGCGCTGGGGACGCCGACGGCCCTGGATTTTATTCGGGGCAATTCCCTTTGGGCTGACCTTTATTGCCCAATGGCTAGTGCCCTTTCCCGGCCAAACCGGTTGGCTGGTGGCCTATTATCTTGTGATCGCGCTCCTGTTTAACACCTTCTATACCGCCGTTAACCTGCCCTATACGGCCCTCACCCCCGAACTCACCCAGGATTACGACGAGCGCACCAGTCTGAATAATTTCCGCTTTGCCTTCTCGATCGGGGGCAGTTTGCTATCCGGCGTCCTGCATCCCATCATTCTCGATCGCTTTGCAGACAATCCCCCCTTGGGCTGGTTCGTCGCCAGCCTCTTCTGGGCCGTTCTGGCGGTCATTCCCCTATTCTGGTGTTTTTGGGGCACCCGTGAACGCTACACCCACACGAGCGAATCCCTGCCAATTCTGCGCCAATTTCAGGTAGCCCTGCGCAATCGCCCCTACCTATTTGTAGTCGGCATCTACCTGTTTTCCTGGCTGGCCGTTCAGGTCACAGCCAGCATTATTCCGGTTTACATTCGCTTTTGGATGGGGCTACCGAATACCTGGACCGGGTTGACGATTTTGGCCGTCCAGGGAACGGCTCTGGTCATGTTGTTTGTCTGGAACCAGGTCAGTCGGCGCACCGGGAAAAAGCTGGTCTATGGCCTGGGGATGGGCTGTTGGCTGTTGGCCCAATTGGGTTTGTTTGCCCTGCAACCGGGTCAGACGGGGATAATGCTGTTTTTGGGCGTCCTGGCGGGGGTGGGGGTCTCCACCGCTTACCTGATCCCCTGGTCGATGGTGCCCGATGTGATCGAACTGGATGAACTGCAAACGGGACAGCGGCGAGAAGGCATTTTCTATGGCCTCATCTCCCTACTGCAAAAAATTGGGCGCGGCCTGGGATTGTTTCTCGTGGGGCAGGCCTTGGAATGGTCCGGTTACCAGGGTACCCTGAGCGTACAACCGGAGAGCGCCCTGCAAGCCATCCGGATTGCGATCGGTCCCCTGCCTGCGATCTACCTGATCCTGGGCCTGATCCTGGCTTACTTTTACCCCCTCACACGGGAAGTTCATGCTGAAATTCTGCTGAAATTACAAGAACGTCGCCAAGCCCAAGCGGCCGCCCCGCCCCAGGAATAACTGGCAATCAATCCCGCACAATAAATAAGGGCAGGGCACCTCAATTAATTGGGGATCGGGGCCGTTCAACTGCCTCAACCGACGAAATTGCGTTGCTTGTAAGCGTAAGATTAATATTTTTCGAGGTGCCCATAAATTTCGATCGCTCCTCCACCAGAGAAACTTCGATTCTGTATGCGCTTATTAATCAGTAACGACGATGGCATTTTTGCAATGGGCATTCGCATCCTCGCCAATACCCTAGCAGCAGCAGGCCATGAGGTCATGGTGGTCTGTCCCGATCGCGAACGATCGGCCACGGGACACGGCCTCACCCTGCATAAACCCATTCGTGCTGAAATCATTGAGTCAATTTTCCATCCGGCGGTAACGGCCTGGGCCTGTTCCGGCACCCCCTCTGACTGTGTGAAACTAGCAATCGGTGCCCTGTGTGATCCATTACCCGACTTCGTTTTGTCAGGGATTAATCACGGCGCGAACTTAGGCACCGATATTCTCTACTCTGGCACCGTGTCGGCAGCAATGGAGGGGGTCATTGAAGGGGATATTCCCAGCATAGCCCTGAGTCTGGCCAACTATACCCACCCAGAAACCGTGATCGCGGCTTCGGAACACCCGGCCAATCATCCCTTTCAGCCAGCGGCCTACTTTGCCCTTTCCCTGCTCCACGCCCTCCAGACCCACCCCTTACCAGAGGCACTGCTGCTCAACGTCAATATTCCCGCCGTCCCAGCGGATCAGATTGCCGGGGTGACGATCGCCCGCCAGTGTAAGCGGCGCTATCGCAACTTATTCGAGAAACGGCTTGATCCGAGGGGGAAAACCTATTATTGGCTGGCAGGTGAAATCATCGAAGAGCAGGAGATGGCCTCCCAACAGACGGCAGCCTTGGCCAACCTGCCGATCGATGTCCGGGCGATCGCGCAGCACTACATCACCCTCACCCCCTTGAGCCTCGATCTCACCCTGCCAAGCCAATTTGACCTCCTCCAAACCACGCTGCCCCACTTTAGAAAACAGCTCTCCTGGTCACCCCCGGGGGCCACTTTTGAGAGCAATTAGCGATCGGCCCCCACCCCAATGGGAAAAATTCGTCCGTTCCCGGATCTGCACCCTGGAAATTGCTATATGATGGGAGCAAGACAACCACGCAAGTGGGATATCCCCAACCCCCAGACTTGTGTTAGTTTGGGTGCTAGCATCTGCTAAGTTCCCTAAGAATGGCTCCGGATTGTGATGGAAGCTCCAGAGACAGTCTTCATCGCTATTCAAACGGATCTGATCCGCGATCTACATCCCAGGTTTGGCGAGTGAGGATAATAATGAGCTTTGCAACCAAGCCCTGAGGAAATCCTGCAATAACACCCATGATTGACATGCGAGATCACTTCTCAGTTCACTTCTGGGGCGTCAGGGGGAGTATACCCTGTCCAGGTCCTGAGACAGTTCGTTACGGTGGTAACACCCCCTGTGTGGAAATGCGCGTTGGGGGACATCGCTTGATTTTTGACGGGGGAACCGGGTTACGGGTTCTCGGTCAGGAATTACTGCGGCAGATGCCCGTGGAAGCGCATATGTTCTTCACCCACTCCCACTGGGACCACATTCAGGGCTTTCCCTTCTTTGTCCCTGCCTTTATCAAGGGTAACCGCTTCCATATCTACGGGGCAAAGGCTCCCAATAACGTCACGATCGAGCAACGCCTGATTGATCAGATGTTACACCCCAATTTTCCCGTGCCCTTGCGGGCGATGGGGGCAGAGTTGCAGTTCCACGACATTGACGTGGGCGAAACCATTCAGATTGATGAGGTGCGCGTGGAAAGTGCTCTCCTAAACCATCCCGGTGAAGCCGTCGGCTATCGAGTCAATTGGCGCGATCATGCGGTGGCCTATGCCACGGATACTGAACATTTCCCCAACCTATTGGATGAGAATGTGATTAAGCTGGCCCGTCGTGCCGATGTTCTGATCTACGATGCCACCTATACCGATGAAGAATACTACTCGGAAAAAACCAGCAAAGTCGGTTGGGGGCATTCCACTTGGCAGGAGGCCATTCGGGTAGCGGAGGCCGCCCAGGTGGAGCAGTTGGTTATCTTCCACCATGATCCCCTACATAATGATGAGTTCCTGGATCGGGTTGGCCATCTGGCGGCGAAACATTTCCCGAATACGTTGATGGCACGGGAAGGGCTGGAGATCCGGTTAGCTCCCTCACGCGCGGCGGTACATCCGCAGATCGAGCGGCTAACGGTTGAAACCTCCTGAGCAGTGCCCCCCATTTGTGTCAAACTGTAAAGCGTGTGGGTTACTGCGTCACTGACTACGATTTTAACGCCGACGGCAATCGCCCTTGGGAACTTCGATGGCGTTCATCGTGGGCATTGCCAGGTGATCCGCCCCGTTTTACCCCGGCAGCCCCTACGCCAAACGACGGCGGTGAATGAAGATGTGGGGTTAACCCTCGGTGTAGCGCCGGACTGGCATCCGGTCAACGATAGCCAGGGTGCGATCGCCCAGCAACCCTATCCAACTGTAGTTACCTTTGATCCCCATCCCCAAGCCTTTTTTAGCCAAGTCGATCGCCCCTTGCTCACCCCGTTGGCGGAAAAACGCTTGCTGTTGCAAGCACTGGGGGTGGCCCAACTGGTGCTATTGCCCTTCGATCGCCACCTCGCCAGCCTCGCCCCGGCGGATTTTGTGGAAACGATTTTGATCCAGCGCCTCCAGGCCCGCCATATTAGCGTTGGTGAAGATTTTCGCTTTGGGTGTCAGCGGGCAGGGACAGCCCTGGATCTGCGCCAGTTGGCAGCTAAGTATGGCGTGAACGTGACCATCGTGCCCAACCAAACCTCCCAGGAACAGCGCATCAGTAGCTCCATGATCCGGACAGCCCTAGAGGCGGGCGACATTCCCCAGGCTAACCGTTTACTGGGGCGACCCTATCACCTGTGGGGTAGGGTGGTTCCGGGCCAGCAACTGGGGCGAACCCTGGGGTTCCCAACGGCCAATCTTCAAGTCGATACCACCAAGTTCTTACCCCGACGGGGGGTTTACAGCGTTTGGGTGTGTCCGGCGACGGCGATCGGGGAGCCATTGCCCCAGGCCCAGCGGCAAGCGGGGGTGATGAATATTGGGTGTCGGCCAACCATAGGCGGTCAGCAACAAACGATCGAGGTGCATTTGTTAGATTGGTCTGGGGATCTCTATGGCCAAACCCTGCGGGTGGACCTGGAGGCATTCCTGCGTCCAGAGCAACGCTTTGGCAGTGTGGCGGATCTGAGTGCTCAGATTCATGCGGATTGTCAAGCAGCTCGGGCGATGCTGCTGGGGCCAGCGGCCTGAGCGGGTCGGATGGAGGAATGGGGGTTGCCGCGATGCCCACCCGGATCTCGGTCGGCCCTACCAGCGTCCCACTGCACCTGAATCACTGGTTCGCATCGACGGTTTCTGGCTGGCGGGTTTCTGGTGGATTGTTTATTGTTGATTTTCGGGATCAGATTTCCTATGAGAGAGCGCATTGAGCAACTGACGGCGAACTTGAATCGCACGATCGTTGGCAAGACTGATTCGATTCGCTTGGTGCTGGTCGCGCTCCTGTCAGGGGGGCATGCCTTGCTGGAGGATGTTCCAGGGGTCGGGAAAACCCTGCTGGCCAAGTCCCTGGCCAAGTCGATCGCGGGCAAGTTCCAACGCATTCAGTGTACTCCTGATCTCTTGCCGACGGATATGACCGGGACCAATGTTTGGAACCAGCAGAGTGGCGAGTTTAAGTTTTTACCAGGGCCGATTTTCACCAATGTGCTCCTGGCCGATGAAATCAACCGGGCGACTCCCCGCACCCAGTCGGCGTTACTGGAGGTGATGGAAGAACAGCAGGTGACAGTCGATGGGGTTTCGCGACGAGTGCCCCATCCTTTTTTTGTGATTGCCACCCAAAACCCGATCGAATACCAGGGTACCTTCCCCCTCCCAGAGGCCCAAATGGATCGCTTTATGCTCTCCCTATCCCTGGGCTATCCCACCGAAGCCGAAGAGCTAGAAATGTTAAAGCATTGGCAGGCAGGCGTCACCGTTGAGGACCTCACCCCCTGCATCACCCTGGAGGAAGTCGAAGCATTGCAACAGGCGGTACGTCAGGTCAAGGTCGAAGAAAGTGTGCAGCAATATATCCTCAACCTGGTGCGATCGACACGGGAAGATGAGGAGATTACCCTGGGGGTGAGTCCCCGTGGGGCCGTAGCCTTGCAGCGATCGACCCAAGCATTGGCTTTTTTGGCGGGCCGTGAGTTTGCCCTGCCGGATGACGTGAAGTTTTTAGCCCCCTATGTGCTGGCCCATCGCCTCATCCCCGCCGGGGGACGCAAGGCCCAGGGCATCGTCGATCGCTTGCTTCATTCAGTAACCGTTCCCTAATCGTCTGCCCTGTCTCAAGGAATGGGTTATCGGTTGGTCGAGTCAGCACACTGACTGGCCGTGTTGGCGCGCACGATGTTGGCTCCAAGCCATCGCAGTAGTCACGCTCATTAGGACATTTCAAAAGCTGCAATCGACAAGGGGCTTAAGCCCCTTGTCCTAACCTAACTGACAATGGCTATACAAAATCAGGCTGGACAGACCCTTCAGGGCCAAGTCTGACACTCGGCCAGTAACGGGGCACTTGTCCTGAATATCCTAATCCCGATAAAAATAGTCGGGTATATTTGACGTAGGATTTGACGATGTGGTAACATGCGAGTCGAGATAAAGCATTGCGAGATTGCGAGATTATTTCTGGTTCACAATTCCCCAGTTGACGCGTCAAAGGACCCCCTAGTCATGCCCCAAGCCGTTGCTCGCCCTGCCCACACCCATCGGACTGCCTATTTTGAAGGGTTACGCTGTAAGGAGTGTGGTGCCGAATATGAAGCCAAAGCGATCCACGTATGTGAACTGTGCTTTGGTCCCCTAGAAGTGACCTATGACTACGCGCGGTTGCGGCAGGTGGTCACGCGGGAAACGATTCAAGCGGGTCCCAACTCGATCTGGCGCTATCGGCCCTTCCTGCCCGTAGAAACCGATACCCCGATCGATGTCGGCACGGGCATGACCCCCCTCGTTCAAGCCCATCGCCTAGCCCGTCGCCTGGGTTTGAAAAAGCTTTATCTCAAAAACGACGCGGTTAATATGCCCACCCTCAGCTTCAAGGATCGGGTGGTCTCCGTAGCGCTAACACGGGCACAGGAATTAGGGTTCACGACGGTGTCCTGCGCCAGTACGGGGAATTTGGCGAATTCGACGGCAGCGATCGCGGCCCATGCCGGGTTAGACTGCTGCGTGTTTATCCCCGCTGACCTGGAAGCGGGGAAAGTGCTGGGGACACTGATCTACGGTCCCACAGTGATGGCGGTACAAGGGAATTACGATCAGGTCAATCGCCTGTGTTCGGAAGTCGCGAATACCCACGGCTGGGGCTTTGTGAATATCAACCTACGGCCCTACTACTCGGAAGGCTCCAAGACCTTAGGCTATGAAGTTGCCGAACAACTGGGATGGCAACTACCCGATCATATTGTGGCTCCCCTGGCTTCTGGCTCCCTCTATACCAAGATCTACAAGGGTTTCCAAGAACTGATTAAGGTGGGGCTGGTGGACGAAAAGGCGGTGCGGTGCAGCGGTGCTCAGGCGGAAGGCTGTTCCCCGATCGCCCAAGCATGGCGCGAGGGTCGTGACTTCATTACGCCCGTCAAGCCCAGCACGATCGCGAAGTCCATTGCCATTGGCAATCCTGCCGATGGGGTTTACGCAGTAGAACAGGCCCAAAAGACGAATGGCGCGATTGAATCGGTCACAGATGTCGAAATTGTTGACGGGATTAAGCTGCTAGCGGAAACCGAGGGCATCTTTACCGAAACCGCAGGTGGGACGACGATCGCGGTCCTGAAGAAACTGGTGGAAGCCGGCAAGATCGATCCAGATGAAACCACCGTTGCCTTTATTACCGGCAATGGCCTCAAGACCCAGGAAGCCGTTCAGGGTTATATTGGCGAACCCCTGACGATCGACCCTAAGTTGGAAAGTTTCGAGCGAGCGCTGGAGCGTGCCCGCACCCTTGATCGGCTGGAGTGGCAGCAAGTTTTGGTCTAACCTGAGTACAGTGGGTTACCGTGGGGGGGCAGTGCCCCCCTTCTTCTCTATTGTTTGCATTTAAGTGTTTGAGTTCAAGATTCGATTCCTATGGCTGTTAAAGTTCTGATTCCAACACCCCTGCAAAATTTCACGAATAACCAGGCTACAGTTGACTGTAGCGGGGCCAGTGTAGCGGAATTGCTGGACTCTTTAGAGAGTCATTGCCCCGGCATTAAGGCACGGATTTGTGATGAAGCTGGTAAACCGCGCCGATTTTTGAATATCTATGTGAATAGCGAAGACATTCGCTTTTTGGATGGCATTGCAACCTCATTAAATGACGGGGATGAGGTCAGCATTGTGCCAGCGGTGGCCGGCGGTTAGGGACTTGCTGTAAAGACAATTGTCCTTCGAGGATGTTTTTTAAAATATGTCCTCGTTGCCTCTGTGGTCACGAGGGGAACAGGGCTGGGAGGTGTCCGGCCCGACTGGGATGCCCCCCAGCCAATCAGTCCCAAAAAAAGACCCGGCATTCACCGGGCATCGTTGTTCTCTCCTGACTCACTGACCTACAGGAGAAACCTGTTAGGACACAGGAAAAGCTGAGTTGTAACGGATAGCTTCTCCGATCGCCCTATCGTTGCCTGGATGGGCTTGCGATCGCGGCTTACCACTGGGCGTGACCATAGCCAGTGAAGTTAAGTATCCAGCCCGATAGTGATCGGGCACTGATTGCGATCGGTCAAAATAGGGGTAGAACCACAACCATAACGGGATTGGTCAACATGGCACTCGACTCAAGCATAGGGGTAGCAGGCTCCGGCGGGGGGTAGTTGGTCGGGATAGCTTGCGTGGGTTGCGGCTGGCTAGCTGTGGATAGGGACGGGGGCCGCTCGGGCATAGCCAAGGATTGCCAGGGGTGTGTGCCAACGACATGGCCAAAAGCGAGGATTTCCATAGAAGCACCTGGGGTAGCTGCACTTGATGTTTTCAGTGTTGCTGACGACTATCCGGATGGGTTTGCCCACGGGTTCACTTTTGCAAGAGTCCTGATCAAGGGTGTCCTCATCCGTAGCTTTCAACCGTTTTAGTCATTTACTTCCGGGACAGTTGCGCAAGTGGCTAAGCTTTTTCTTTCCTCGCTGATCACACGAGTTGTCGATCGCGGCCTTCAGTTAACCGGGTGGGTGCGATCGTGGCCCCGGTGGCTCCATCTCAGCCTAGGTGGCCTGACCCTGGGGCTGGTCATCGTACGAGGGGTCCCCTACCTGATGCCGATCCAGGCAAGCGACATAGCCCAGGACCCTCAGGCGTGGGTATTGAGCGATCGCCAGGGTCTCCCGCTAGGGACCCTACTCAGCCGCGATCAGGACCACACGATGGGTGTGCTCCTGAATCAGGTGTCGCCCCAATTCATCCAGGCCATTCTTGCTGCTGAAGATAGTGACTTTTACCAGCATGGGCCGGTGGATGTGTGGGCCTTGGCACGGGCGATCGCGCAGGCCGTCCAAGCACGGCGAATTGTCAGCGGAGCCTCAACCATTACGATGCAACTGGCCCGGATGATCCACCCGACACCGCGTACCCCCGTGGGCAAACTTCAGGAAATCTGGATCGCCTGGCGACTGGCCGCTGGCATGAACCGGGATGAGATTTTGCATGCCTACATCAATCGGTTGCCGATGGGAGGCAATGTCTACGGTGTGGAGGCCGCAGCCCGGTTGTACCTGGGGGTACCAGCAGCAGATCTGAATCTGGCCCAAGCCAGTTTGTTGGCTGCACTCCCCAATGATCCGACGGCGCTCAATCCCTACAGCAATTGGGCACGCCTGAAACAACGGCAGCGCTATGTTCTCGATCGCCTAGTGGCGACGGGTCACATCACCTTCACCGAGGCTGACCATGCCTATGCTGAAACCATCCGTCTCCACGATCGCCAGCAGGGCCTTCTAGCCGCCCCCCATTTTCTCTTTTGGGTGACTGATCAGATTGAACAGCGTCCCGATCGGCCTCCTACAGGGGTGATTCGGACCACCCTCGATCGTCCGCTCCAGGAATTCGTTGAAACCCAGGTGCGGCAGTTAGTGCAGGGGCTTGCCCCCCAGAATGTCCGCCATGCCGCCGCGATCGTCATTGATAACCACACGGGGGATGTCCTGGCCTATGTCGGGTCGCCCAACTATTTTGATACTGATGATCTCGGTCGCAATGATGGCGTACAAGCCCTACGGCAACCGGGGTCAACGTTGAAGCCATTTCTGTATCAATTGGCCCTAGAGCAGGGGGTGATCGCGCCGAATACAATCCTGGCGGATGTGCCAACCCATTACGCGATTCCGGGGGCGCAGCTTTATAGCCCAACGGATTACAGTGAGACGTTCCAGGGGCCTGTGCGGGTGCGATCGGCCCTGGCGAATTCATTGAATATTCCAGCGGTACGGGTGTTGGAACGGGTGGGGGT
>NZ_JBRCAD010000135.1:0-10791 GCF_053493415.1 Trichothermofontia sp.
GGGCTAGGGGAAGCAGCGGGGGCAAGAGGGGCAAGCTCAGTATCCTTAGGTGCAAGGTTGTCTAGGAAGGGCGTGGGGGTGGGGGTGGGGATCGCTTCGAGCGGTGGCAGGCGATCCGGAGTGGGGGGTGAGGGTAGGGTCGGCGAGAAATCGTAGAGGGGAGAAGGCAGGGTCGGCGGTACAGCCGGGCTGAGGGAGTCTGGATCATCGGTCGAGGCGGGTTGGAACCACTTGGGCAGGGGTGTATAGACCCCCGATCGCACCTCTTTGACCTCACTGACGACAAACACCACTTCGTATTGTTGGCCCATTTCCTTGGTCAGAAATTGCTCCACAAGCCCAACTTGCCGAGGGGTTGGGGGTTTATCCGCTGCGACGTACAGGTAAACGGTGGGTACTTTGCGATCCCATTCCACGCGGGTGCGGCTCAGTTGTGTCTGCTGCCCCACCGTAATGGTCCGATTGACGAGCAGGGCGCGGATCGTGGCTTGAATGCGCGATTGCCGTAGGAGATCGAAGGTCCGGAACCCCAGGGGCAGGGCCAAGGCCAGGGTGAATAGGATCGTCATCCAGGAGGAGAGGTCACGGCCTAGGTGTGGTGTTTTGGCACAGCCAGCGGTGATGAAGATGACCTGGCAGGCGAGGGTAATGCCAAAGAGGTTGGTCATATAGAGCAAGAATGCACCAAAGCTATAGCCCAGCGATCCTTGGGAGAGGGTAAGGCCGACAACGCACAGGGGAGGCATCAGAGCCACAGCGATCGCGGTTCCGGCTAGGGCATCACTCACATGGGGACGCACCTTGGCAAAACCACTGATGGCCCCCGCCGCTAGGGCAATGCCGAGGTCTAACAAATTGGGTTGGGTACGGGCCAGCACCTCTGAGCCGAACTCCGACACATTGACAATCCGTCCAACTAACCAGGACAAGCCAATCGCCAGGAGTAGCCCGATCACGATCGCCCGTAGGCTCTGGGACAACAGGGTGCGATCGCCCTCGAGGCCCGCAAGGGCGATCGCGCGGATGGGCAACATCAGGGGCGCAATAATCATGGCTCCAATAATGACGGCAGCACTATTACTCAACAGCCCAAAGGACGCAATCAAACAGGAACTCACGACTAGGACCAAGTAGTCCAGGTTGGCCTGGGACTCGGAATAGAGATCCTGGATTAAGCGGTCTAGGGCTTCGTCAGAAAGGTGCGGAATCCACATAGTACTTTCCAGCAGACCTCGGAGGTCTGGAAGACCTCCGAGGTCTAAAATTAAAATTTCTAATTTATTTCGTGATGGTTACTCAGGCTACCCGTCAGGAAAGGCGATAATTCCTGGTTCAGTAAGCCAGAGCGCACATATTCAGCATAGGTTTCCGCCTCGATCGCCTGCAACTCCTTGCGAAATTCCTCGGCGACAAAGGTGCGCAATTCAGGATCTTGGCGGTTGAGATCTTGGCTTTGTGCCTGAAGTTTGCTCAACTCGCCTTCAACCAAGGCAACCTGGTAACGATAGAACTCCGGTTCAATGCCCGGTCGCTGACGATTGTCCTGAAGATATGCCAACACGCGATTGAGGGCGGTCTGACGGGCAACGACTTCCAGGTAGCGTTGGCGGAGGGGTTGGTTCCCCAAGAGGTTCAGCCCTTCCAGCAGGGGTTTCATGGTTAGCCCCTGGACCAGGAGCGTGAAGAGAACCGTGCCAAAGACGATCGTGATAATTTCATCCCGTTCCGCAATGGCCTGGGGCACGCTCAAGGCTAACGCGATCGACACCGATCCCCGCAACCCTCCCCACCAGAGGACGGTTTGGGTGGGCAGATCGAGGGGCGGGCGGGTAACCAGATTCCCGATCAGGCTCAGTAGATAAATCCCTAAGCAGCGAATCACGAGGACGGCGGCGATCGTCACGCCAATGGGCACCAGGTTGTCCTCTAGGGTAAGCAAGCGGATCTGATCCCCAATGAGTAGGAAGACGATCGAGTTAATGAAAAAGGCCAGGAAGTCCCAGAATTCGCTGACAATCACCCGGGTGCGAGGATTCATCCCAATGCGGGAGCCAAAGTTCCCCAGCACTAGGCCCACAATGACAACGGCAATCACCCCCGATCCCCCCAACTCCTCCGTCACCAGATAGGCTCCATAGGCTGCGACGAGGGTTAATGACTGTTCTACCAGGGGCAGGTCGAAGCGCTGGGTCAGGTAGGAAATGCCAAAGCCCAGCAACCCGCCGATCCCCACGCCGATGCCTACGAACACGAGAAAGCGCACCAGGGTAACTTGGGGGGAGAAGGTTTCTAGCCCCAAGGGAATACCGACGAGGAGGACAAAGGCCACCACCGCGACGCCATCATTGAATAGGCTCTCGCCCTCTACCAGGGTCTTCAGGCGGGTGGGCGCACCCAATTCCTTGAACAGGGCAATGACGGCGACGGGATCGGTGGCGGCGAGGCTGGCCCCCACCAGGAGGGCAATCGGCAGGGCCATGCCCGTCCCCCACGTCAGGGCAAACCCAATCCCCAGGACGGACAGAATCACCCCCAGGATAGCGTAGAGACTAATGGGAAACAGGTCTCGCTTCAGATCCGACCATTTCAGGTTCCAGGCAGCCTCAAACAGCAGGGGTGGCAGAAAGATGGACAGGATTAATTCCGGGGAGAGGTTCACCAGCCGCACATCCACCGTTGCCAGCCCCAGGCCCACAATGACCAGCAGCAGGGTATAGGGAATTTGGCGTGCCCACGCAAAGATCTGCGGCAAGGTGGCTACGCTCAGGGATACGGACAGAATTAGCAGAAATTTTTGTAAGCCCTGTTCGATCGCCAGACTGCCTGGGGTTTCAAGTGCCATTCCCTTATCTCCTCAGTGTCCACTGCTCAGGTCCCTATTCTAAGGGGTACGGTGGTCTGTTCAGGGAAAGTGACTCGCTAAGGAACGGGGCAGGTGAGGCCGATCGCGCTCCGGGGGGGAGCTTGACGGGAGCATGGCTGATCCTTCAGGATGCTGGATATCTTTCCGATCGCGCCTCAATTCCGCGCCTAAATACAGACATCAATCACCCATAATCATCCCTACAGACAGATACGGATACGGATACTCGCATGATGGAATTACCCCCCCTCGATCGCACGACGATCCAAGCCATTGTGGCTGATACCTTACCCGATGAAGTGGTGAATCAGTTGGTCTGGCGTGCTTTAGGCTATCGGTATGATCCAGTGCAGCGCTGCTGGGATAATCGCCAGGTGGCGGCTGAGTGGCGCGATCGCTATCCAGAACCACCCAATTTTTTAGAATCTCGTCCGGCCACGGTGCAATTAACGCGATCGATTCCACCGGAGAATAAACAATTACTTAAGGAAGAGTTAGGTTTTGCGGGTTATAAAGTCGGTGAACTCCAACCCCGCCTAACCCGTCGGGCCACGGCAGCGAATTGGTTGCTGAGCTATCTAAAACAAACTGAGTCTTAAAAACATTTGTATCAGGGGGTGGGGGGCAGCTCTGTCGCCTCCATTAATCGAGGCTCCCTAGGCACGGTAGGAACGGGCAGGGAGTAAGGGCTGGCTTCGCACGGATGAGCGTAACGGCTGCGAATTGAGCTTTTCGCGGGGCTTCATCACCACCGTGGCTAAGCCACCACTCGCCAACGTATAGATCGCATTGGGAAAAGCATTCAAGGCGCTATCCCAAACATATAAAACCAGGATGATTGCTAAACTAGCTGCTGCCGCCACCTTGGGGAATCGCCAGGTATAGGCAGGATATCGAAAAAAAGCGAAGCTTAAAGCTGGCAACAAAAATGTCAGGCAGAAGCCATAAAGACCGATAATCCCTCGAACACCAAACTCGATAATCCAGATACTATCCGTCACTGAAATATCTTCTCCTTCCTCATTAAATACCCGATTACGTCCAGCTCCTTGGCCCCACCCCAGGACAAATCTCTGACGAGCATGATCTGATAGCAATTCCTCATTTTGTAACCGAAAGCGCAGGGACCCTTCCCGTTCCTCTGCGGCATCTGTAGTACCAGAGTACATAAACTCCCTGACTTGGGGAATCTGATAAAGCTGTCCAGTTGCGCCCAAGGAGACATAGGAAACACTAATGAGAGCGATCAAGGCTAAAGGAATGGCCGTTCGCGCAAATTTTGCCGCCAACAAAACCAATAGCCCTAACAAAATATAATAGTAAGCGCCGGTGGAACGAACTTGTATAAAGACAAATACTAAGCCGCCAATAATCCAGGACGTTGGATAGTTCCAGATTTTTTTGGGAAGAACTTTCATTTGCCATAGCCAAACCCCAATTAAGGTCGCTGCCATCATCCACATCCCGACGGCTAAACCATGTTCCATAAAGATAGTTGGTCGATAGCCACCTAGTCGAAATGTTTGTAAATAAGAACCAATTCGAGCCGGACTTCCGTATACCCAGAGATGCAGATTAGGCGTTTTAAAGTTTTCAAATAAAGATAATGGTGCATAGATTAAACCTCCAATAAAAATACCAATCGCCAGTTGATTAAGATCTGATAGATTCCGTAGATAAATACGTCCTAATAGGTAAGGAACTAGCCACACCAATATATTTTGAATCATTGGTGTAGTTACACTAAGACCATTTGTTACTTGGGAAGGGATGATAGACAAAATCCAGATAATCACCGGAATATCTAGCAATCCCGGACGGAAAGATAATAAATAATTAGGATAATAAATCAGTGTAGCCAGGATTGCGCCAATACTGGTAGCAGTTGTTTTATTAATCACAAAATCATTGCGAATAACAATCCCTGTTTCTGGCAGAAATAAAACAGCAACAAGAAAAGAAATAATGAGTGCTCGTTGGGGAGAAAAACGCTTAAAAATATAAACAACGACAAAGATCCAACTATACAAAATCAATCTAACAAACGGCCTTAAAAGTCCTTTGGCTACAAATGCGCATCCAAGTATAAAACCATATAATAAGATGAGGGGTAGAAATTTTTTTGACATTTTCTAGGCTCTAGCTATTTGCTGCTAAAGATTGTTGACATTGATTCACTGGGCAATGGAAAATTTTCTACGAGGTAGGGAGCCGCCCAGTAGAACGAACAGAGGGTGAGCCAGACGCGTCATTGTGCGCGAAATATCAGTCCTCCGTCAAGCCGCACTGCCTGGCTTTGCACCATCACCCTGATGATCCTCCGGGTGCATAAGCTCATCTAGATGCAGCCCATGAGTGGCCGTTTATTGGGCAGAATTTTTTAGGATAGTCTGAAGCGCAGCTTCAAACCGATCGGTCGCTTCTTCCCAAGTATAGCTAGTTGCCTGACGATAGGCACGATCGGAGATTTGTTGCCACTCTGCCTCTGGGCAACACATGAGCTTCACAATCGCCGCAGCCATTGCCTGGGGATCTTCGGGCGGGACGAGGATACCCCCACCCTCTGCCAATAGTTCTGGGGCAGCCCCAGCGGGCGTGCCAATCACCGGGGTGCGACAGGCCATTGCCTCTAGAATTGGTAGGCCAAAGCCTTCGATACGACTGCTAAACAACCAGGCGTCACATTGGGAATAAATATGCTTGAGGTTGGTTTGGGGTGGGGTTTTAAAGTACTGAGTATTTGCCGGTAGGGGCAATTCCGGCAGGGGATCGGTAGTGCCAAAGGCGATCAGGCGCAGGTTGGGTATGCTTTGGGCAGCGATCGCAAACGCTTCGATGCTCAGATCACAGCCTTTCCAGTAGGGTTGGGCATATAACATCCCAATCGTCGGAATTGGATTTCTGCTTCTTGGCGGGGCATAGAATAACGTTGTGTCAACACTATTGGGGATCAAAAAAACTTGAGAATTCTCATATTTATGACACAGAAGATCCCGCAACCATGCAGCAATAGTAATTTTAGGCATTGGTAAGCGGTAGGTTGCTTCCACTCGCGACCCTGTAAAATAATCAAAAGCTTCGTGATTTTGGACAAAGTAGACCTTTGTCCCTTTCCGATCGGGTAGTTTAGCAACCCATTCTGCGGTTTCCCACCAAGTTGCAATTACAATATCTCCATCGGGAACATCCCTAGGGTTAAGGGGTGGAAAATGGTGGATAAGGCGGTGATTAAGTTTCTCCGGATAACTATATGAAGAAATACTTTGACTAGCCTTGAAGAAATCCCTACCCCACAATAATTGCTTGATATTTTGGCGAAGGCTAAGCATATAGGGATTGAAGGAAACAATAGTTACCTCATGACCACGTTTTTGTAATTGCTTAGCGTACATAGCAACTACTCGAACGCCCCCATTCAAGTTGGCTAGTCGTAGGATGAAACTAATTCTCACGCGTTACGCTATCATTGCTGTTCTTGCCTTTTTATTGCAAATTTTATTGTAAAATAGAAATTCTCCTGAGAATTTGATATCCAAGGTAAGATGGAACGCCTGCCATAAATGGACTGTTCCCAAATTAGCTCCAGAAACAAACCAGAAGCACAGCTACTTTTACTTTAAACGACTAACGCTAACTTGCCTAGCTTGAGATGAACGCAATCTACTCGGCACCTCGAAAAATACAAATCTTGCGCTCACAAGCAACGTAATCTCGTCGGTTGAGACGGTTCAACTGCTTCGCTTCCAAATTAATCGAGGTGCCCGACTGATTAGCCACTGACCCCTTAAATCGGAGATCCAGACAAGATTTGTTTTAAATAGTAACCAGTATAGGATGCCGGTACTTGGGCGACTTGTTCTGGCGTCCCCACCGCAATGATTTCACCACCCCGATCGCCGCCTTCTGGACCCAGGTCAATAATCCAGTCGGCACAACGGATCACATCGAGATTGTGTTCGATCACCAGGACCGTGTTGCCCTTATCGACGAGCCGTTGGACCACATCCAGCAGCTTATGGACATCATAGAACGATAATCCCGTCGTAGGTTCATCAATTAAGTAAAGCGTTTTGCCCGTCGCCCGCCGCGACAGTTCCGAGGCCAACTTGACCCGTTGGGCTTCGCCGCCAGAAAGGGTGGGGGCCGGTTGACCGAGGCGGACGTAACCCAGGCCCACGTCCAGCAAGGTTTGGAGACGCGCCGCTGCTTGGGGGATATTCTGGAAGCAGTCGAGGCTTTCTTCGACGGTCATGTTCAGGACATCGGCGATCGAATAGCCCTTGTATTTAACTTGGAGCGTTTCCCGGTTATAGCGGGCACCCTTGCAGACCTCGCACTGGACATAGACATCGGGCAGGAAGTTCATCTCGATCACATTCACGCCTTGACCGGCGCAGGCTTCGCAGCGGCCCCCCTTGACGTTAAAGGAGAATTGACCCGGCTTATAGCCCCGTGCCTTAGCCTCGATCGTTTGGGTAAAGAGATCCCGAATCGAGTCGAAGGTGCCGGTATAGGTGGCGGGGTTCGATCGCGGCGTGCGGCCAATGGGAGACTGGTCAATGACGATCGCCTTATCTAGGGCATTTAAGCCCTTAATTTCATCCAACTCCTGGGGGAAGGGGACCTTGTGACCAAAATGATGTTGCAGAGCCGGATAGAGCAATTCATTAATCAATGTAGATTTACCAGAGCCGGAAACGCCCGTGATGCAGACTAGTTTGCCCAGGGGAATCTCCACATCCAGGTTTTTCAAGTTATTACGGCGAGCATTTTTCAACCACAGACTGCGACCATTGCCCGCTCGCCGTTGGGCCGGGGTTTCAATGCGGCGGCGACCGGATAGATAGGCTCCGGTGAGGGAGTTAGGGGCATTCATCAACGTTACCAGATCCCCCTGGGCAACAATCTTCCCGCCGTGGACCCCGGCACCGGGACCAATATCGACTAGATGATCGGCAGCCCGGATCGTTTCTTCGTCGTGTTCGACCACAATCAGGGTATTACCGAGATCCCGCAGTTTAGTGAGGGTGCGCAGGAGCCGCCCATTATCGCGCTGGTGCAGGCCAATGCTGGGTTCATCCAAAACGTAGAGCACCCCCGTGAGGCCAGAGCCGATCTGGGTCGCCAGCCGAATGCGTTGGGCTTCGCCGCCGGAAAGGGTCATGGCCGTGCGATCGAGGGTCAGATAATCCAACCCCACATCCAGGAGAAACTGCAACCGTGCCCGAATTTCCCGCAACACAAGATCCGCGATTTGCATCTGGCGGGGGGAAAGCAGGGCCGATTCTGTTGCTGATTCACCCGTGAGCGATCGCACCCGCTCTAAGCAATCCCGAATGGAAACCCCGGTTAGGTCAGTAATGCGATAGGGACCCAAACGAACGGCGAGGGATTCCGGCTTCAGGCGTTTGCCGCCACAGGTGGCACAGGGGCGATCGACCAGATATTGCTCCAGCTTCTGCTTGTAGAGATCGGAACTCGATTCCTGGTATTGGCGCTGCAACATGGGCAGGATGCCTTCAAAGCGGCGGTAGTAGCCCTTGCTTTGGCGATAGCGCGAGTCGGCTTCGATCAAAATCGGTTCGGGGGAACCGTTGAGCAAAATGTCCTGCTGGCTG
The DNA here is from genome assembly GCF_053493415.1 of Trichothermofontia sp. Classification (NCBI taxonomy): domain Bacteria; kingdom Bacillati; phylum Cyanobacteriota; class Cyanophyceae; order Leptolyngbyales; family Trichocoleusaceae; genus Trichothermofontia; species Trichothermofontia sp. The sequence goes on from NZ_JBRCAD010000135.1 coordinate 8,482, forward strand.
GTAGACAGCTTTTCCCACGGGATGTTGACATCAAAACCAAAGGCATTGCCGACACTAAACAAGAGAGACAGGTAATAGGTATTGTCCTTATCGGACCAGGGCGCGATCGCGGCATAGACCGGTAGCGTCGGATTCGGGATGACCAGATCGGCTGAAAAAACGCGCAGGCTGCCGAGGCCGTGGCAATCGGGACAGGCTCCATAGGGAGAATTAAACGAAAACAGCCGGGGGGACAGTTCCTCCATCACCGCGCCGTGTTCGGGACAGGCAAAGTTTTCAGAAAAGACCAAGGGGGGCGGTTGGTCTGCCTCAGGGGGAGAATTCCCATTGGCCGCATAGGCCCCACCCATTGCCGCTGCCTTGGCTGGGGGGCGTTCACCGGCTTTAACTTGGGGCAGTTCAACGACATTTGTAGGGACTTGACGATTCTCCTGGGAAGACGCTGCGCGATCGCGGGCATCGCCCACCAGATCAATGACGGCAATGCCCCCCGCGTGCTTGAGGCAGGTGGTGAGGGAATCGACTAGACGCTCTTGCAACCCTTCTTTTTTGACCAGGCGATCGACGACGATTTCGATCGTATGCTTCTGGTTTTTATCCAGATCGATCGCGTCTCCCAGTTCCCGAACTTCACCGTTAATCCGCACCCGGACAAAGCCCTCCGCCGCCAGACTCGACAGCAGCTTTTTATGGGTACCTTTTTTACCCCGCACCACCGGAGCCAGGATTTGGAAGCGGGTGCGATCGGGCAGTTCCATAATGCGATCGCACATCTGGTCAATCGTCTGGGGCGCGATCGAACGATCGCAGTGGGGACAGTGGGGTTCCCCAGCCCGTCCGTAGAGGAGGCGCAGATAGTCGTAAATTTCGGTGATCGTGCCCACGGTCGATCGCGGGTTGTGGGAGGTGGATTTCTGGTCAATGGAAATCGAGGGACTCAAGCCTTCGATCGCATCCACATCGGGTTTATCCACCTGGCCTAGAAATTGGCGGGCGTAGGCACTCAGGGATTCCACATAGCGGCGTTGCCCCTCGGCAAAAATCGTATCGAAGGCAAGGGAGGACTTACCAGACCCGGAAACCCCGGTGAAGACAATGAGGCGATCGCGGGGTAAATCCAGGTCAATGTTTTTAAGGTTATGCTGTCGTGCCCCCCGAATGCGGATCATATTCTGGCTGGATCGGGGGGCGAGGTGACCGTTGGCGGGAAGGTGGTGGCCATTAGGCTCTGGGCTGGCACCCGGGGTAGCCGACTGCGTTCGCGGAGCGTCTCCACTAGCGGCTGGGGTGTCTGAGCGTTGGCGACGTTTAGGCATGGGGACAGCAGACGATGATCCTTAACACTATAACGCCCTAATTTGTTGGTCTGAATAATTAACTGACTGACGAGCGATAGCTATGCCAAGTGAGTGATGCCTGTCACCGTCAGGTTGCCCGGATGTCACTGGCCACAGCGCCTACCCTCACGGCGTGTCATCAGTATTATCACGGTGATCGGGGGCTGCCATCACTGCCGAAGTCGGGGGATCTCGCGATGATAGAAGCATCAAAGATTTCCCACACACACAATGAGGTGTTTCCCATGTCTCTCCAATATCGCGGTATTGCCTACGAACGACCTGTCAACAGCCTGCCAACGACGACCACTAAGCGGATCGGTAAGTATCGGGGTGCAGAGGTTGTGATGGCGATCGTGACCGATACCGTCCACGCCCAGCCGACCCCGGCCTTGACCTATCGGGGGGCACGCTATGGCACAGTGACCCCAAGTATGCCCACTTCCCTCTCGCCCGCTCTGCTCTAGTCCAGTTGACCGGACAAATTGAATTCTTGCTGGTTCATGCAATCCTCAAGGCCGCTCCTCATTTATGATGGGGAGTTTTTTTTGGGTACCGGAACCTAGGGCCTGTCAAGAGGGCACTACAATTCCAATAGGAAGAGCGACACACTCCATGTTGATACCCAAAGGCGACGGTCCACGATGGCAACTGAGCGTTTTCCGTTGGCCCCCATGTCGCCCCTGATTCGGAACCTGACGATCGGGCTACTGCTGTTGCCCGTGGGCTTCGCGATCGCGGCGCTGCTCCAACCCCAAGGGGAACTGGCGGGAGTGGCCCTGGTCTTAGTGATCCTCTACGCCGGGGTTTGGTTGGGATGCCGTCCGGTAGCCTTTGAGGTGACCGATCGCGACCTGGTGATTGTCTTTCCCGTCTGGCAGCGGCGATTGTCCCTGGCGACGATTACGGCGGCCCAGCCAATGAGCGCGACGGCCTTTGCCCAACGCTTTGGCTGGGCCGTGCGGGTGGGGGT
>NZ_JBRCAD010000136.1:0-23504 GCF_053493415.1 Trichothermofontia sp.
CCCCCCACCCCCCAACATCTGCGCATCCTCAATCTCAGCTTTTACGGCGTTACCCTGATCATTAGCCTCCTCCTCGGTTTAGGTTGCGGTTGGGGAACGCTCAAACTACTGGAAAAACGACGATCGCGTCCCTCAAATTCCACCTAAACCTTGCCATGCCCCAAAAGCTAGAAAAGCAGATTGCCCACCTCACGGCTGAACTGTTCCAAAAACAAGCCGATCGCCTACACCGCCTCGCCAACCTCCTCCAAATCGACACCCTCAAAACCCACCTGCCCCCCCACCTCACCCACCTCACCGTCGCCCAACTCCAGAACCGTTACGACCACTGGCTCCACCTCGCCCTTTCCCCCAGCGTGCGCGAGTTCCTGGCAGAGAAAACGACCTTGATACAATAGACCCAGAGGCGTGCCGGTATCAGCATCCCTACTACTGGGCCGCCTTCACGCTCACGGGACCCGGAGCCTAAACCCAAATGCGATCGCTCAGTCCACTCGACCAACTCGCCGTTGCAGCGTTTGTCACCGCCCTCGAAACCTGCCGCGAAACCGGCGTTGAGCTACCCGACGACGTGTGGGCGATCGCCGCAGCCCCCGAACAGCACCTCACCGCCCTCAGCGAAATTGCCCAACAATATCCCCAACTCAATACCGCCTATCGCACCGCTAGAAAGCTATTACGTCAAGCAGAAAGCGATCGTCAGAAGCGTATAGATTTCCACGATTTGAAATTGGTAACAGACCAGTTTCGGCTTAAGCAACAGGAGTTGGAAACAAGGCTCCAGGCATTGCTTGAGTCGCAACAGCAACAGGTGGAGGAACAATCGCGAAAGTTCAATTCGTTATTGCAAGAGCAGATCCAGTCGTCGCTTGAGTTGCAACAGCAACAGGTAAAGGAAGAATCGCGAAAGTTCAATTCGTTATTGCAGGAGCAGATCCAGTCGTCTGCTATCCAACGAATTGTGTTAGCGGCCAATGCCAGCGATCGCGATCGGCAAAACTATCAAAAATATTTAGAGGAATTGCAGCGACTCAATCCCGACTGGGCGATCGTGCCAGACTGTCCGCAAGCTGGTGAAGCTGATGCCCATCTAGCCATTTGGAAGGATCAAGATTACCTGGCTCGTCATGCCGCCTATATCGCCACCCGCTACCTCAATGAATTCTTCCGAGAACTGAGCTTATGAGTAACGATGTACCGACACCTGGTAAGCCTGACAATCAACCGGCCTCTGCCCTGTCCCATGAGGGGGCGATTGTCCGATGATGCCTAACGATCCCTCAGAACAACTTCAACGTCTCACCAACGAACACCATCGCCAAAACGAGGAACGCCGTCGCCAACTGGAAAAATGCAAACAAGAGACACAACTCAACATCCATGCCCAAAACCAAACCACGATTCGTCTCGGATTGGGACTTTTTTTGCGCTACCTTTGTGGGTGTCTTGATCTATGCCAGCCTTTCTGGTGATAAAACCTTACCCGATCGCTTCATCACCCTCAGCCTGGGTGCCCTGGGTGGGGGAGTCGGAGTTGTCATCTTCCGAAAAAATAGCCCACCCAACGATCGCCCCTAGTGTTGATAGAAGCCGCGATCGCGTAGAGTACGACCAAAGTGCCACTACCCACTCAAACAATGGATATTCATAGCCGTGGCGTAGGAATCGAGGCATCGGAGTGATGTATTGCAGGGTTGCCAAAGCTATTCAGATTGGGATAATGGTTGCAAGTTTAGATGATGAAGTCCCTGAGGAGGGCATAGCTAGTGTCAGATATTGTTTCATTACCGATTCCCTTCCAATCACTGATGGATGCCATTAGTTCCCTAGGTCTGGAAGAAAAACGACAACTCCTGGAAATGCTGGAAGAGCAGATTGCGGACATTGAGGAAGACTTACTAGAGAAAGATCCCACCGTTTTAGCAGAAATAGCAGCAGCACGGAGAGCTTACCAAGCCGGAGACTATCAAACCATCCAGGACTACATCGCCAATCGCTCCGATACTGCCCCATGAGCTACACAGTTGTTACACCTAAACCGGTACAAAAACAGCTTGACAACCTACCCAACGAGGTACGGCAGCGAGTGGTGGATAAAATTCTATTCCTTTGTGAAAATCCACGTCCATCCGGTGTCAAAAAACTAAAAGGTTTTGATAATGAATATCGAATTCGGGTCGGAGACTATCGCATTAGATATGAGATTGATGATGAAGCGTTTTTAGTAATAATCCTCAATTGTAGGCACCGAAAAGATGTGTACAGAATCTAAATCGGGGTTTCTGCTACCTTTATAAATAAGGTAAGTACTAGCTGATAAACAGATTATGACCTTGCAAGAACGACAACAGGCAAGTGATCAACTATCCGCCGAGGAGCAACCCTCGCTCCTGGAAATAGATCGCCATGACCTGGTAAACCAACTTCGTGGCTGCCTCAAACAACCCGAACACTCTATCCCCACCGATGCCGACATTGAGGCCATGCGAGAAGACCGCCTCGTAGAGAAATACTTTTTATCCCCCCTAGCCTGGGTACCCTGAGGGCCGGAGTTGCCCTGCTGCGTAAACATAGCCCACCGGGCGATCGCCCCTAGCCTTGACAGAACCACGCGATCGCCTAAACTACTGCGCTGTTTAGCTTGCAAAACTTGACCAATCCTCTGACACACTATATCTCGCGGCCAAAGCCAGTAGCGATCGCTTGAATCACAGAATAACTCCCATCCCGCCTCCCCACGGTATGCAAACACACTGCTGGCCTAGACATTCAGCCTATAATGATTGGACTGATGATTTTGCGGTATATTTAACCCCGAATTTTAATACTCACGTTTTAACGACTCTCCACACTTGACGACTCCCCACTTAACACATTGACCAATCCTTCAAAATCCTTGGGTCCCCTATCCTTCCTCCTCCCCTCCCTATGACCTCCCATTCCCCTGCGGCGGCCAGCCCATCTACATTTGTTGGCAAAGTGTATCTGGTGGGGGCGGGGCCGGGAGACCCTGGTCTGATGACCCTACGGGGGAAAACCCTGCTGGAATGTGCCGATGTTGTGGTACATGACGCCCTGATCAGCCCAGAAATTTTGGCCATGATCAATCCCCAAGCCGATCGCATTGATGCGGGCAAACGGCGGGGCCGACACTCCATGCTTCAGCCCGATATTACCCAGCTTTTGATTGACTTAGCCCAACACCACGCGATCGTGGTTCGCCTCAAAGGCGGTGATCCCTTTGTCTTTGGCCGGGGCGGGGAAGAGATGGCCGCACTGGTCGCCGCCCAGATCCCAGTGGAAGTCGTGCCCGGGATTACGGCAGGCGTAGCAGCTCCGGCCTATGCAGGCATTCCCCTAACTCATCGCAACTACAGTTCCTCCGTGGTGTTTGTCACGGGTCACGAAGCAGCAGGCAAGTACCATCCCCAAATCAACTGGGCCGCGATCGCCCAAGCCGCCGAAACAATCGTGGTTTACATGGGGGTCCAGAACTTACCCCAGATTGTCAAACAACTGCTCCAGGCTGGGTTACCCAACACAACCCCCGTGGCTTTGATCCGCTGGGGAACGCAACAGCAGCAGGCCATTCTGACCGGGCAACTAGCCACGATCGTCGCCCAAGTGGAGGCAGCGGCCTTCGGTGCCCCGGCGATCGTGATCATCGGTCAGGTGGTTAACTTACACGGCGTCCTGCCGACCCAGACCTTGGCAACCTTAACGCCTGCCTGACAGATCAAACCAATTCCCCCTTTCTCCCAACCTATGTACTGGTAGCCAATCCCCCCTAAAATTATCCTAATACCGGGCTGTGGGGGTGGGCATGAAGGAAAGGCAGGGACTATGGCAACGGCTTGTCTATATCTGGCAAGATCGTAACTTCTTAAAGCTACTCAAGCATCTGGAGTCACTGGTTTCCAAGATTCTTTCGATCGCGATGATCGTGGTTATCTTCGTCACGATTATCGAGTTAGTTGGCTACCTGGCGTACCATTTGTTTACGCCACCCTACGGTCGATTTAATAACACACTCCTGGAAATTTTCGGCATGTTTCTCAATGTGCTGATTGCCCTGGAAATCCTGGAAAATATCACGGCTTACTTGAGGAAACACCTGATTCAGGTGGAATTGGTCATCGTCACTTCGCTGATTGCGATGGCTCGGAAAATTATTATTTTTGATCTGGAGCAGAAAAAGGCGATGGATCTCATTGCCCTTGCCAGTGCGGTGCTGGCGCTGTCGGCTAGCTATTGGGTCGTGCGCTATGTCAACCGCCGCCGCGCTTCCTAGGTTTAGGCGCAAGGGGCACACCCCAGTTTGGTCAGACAACCTTCATCCCCGTTTCCGGGTGGGGGCAGGGAGCCGGATCAAAAGATTTGCTCCGTAGATTGGCTCTGTGTTCTCTGAGTCTCTGTGGTTGCAGGTTCACCACAGCGGCACGGAGAGCAGAGAGGTGAGCACTGTTCACGATGGTTTTGGGGGTACGAAATATAGCCATCGTCATTCCGGTTAAGACCAGGAGCTTAAGCCCCTGGTTGATCGCAGCCTTTGCAATGTCCTAATGAGTGCGACTACCGCTATACCTCGCTTGGGAGGCCAGGAGTTTCTTAACAAAATGCAATATTTTGGGAGGGTAATAAGCTTGATAGGATCAGGAAGATAGCCACGGCGGGCTGACCGCTATGGATGGCTGTTAACTTCCGCGTTGAGAAACTATTTACCGATAGCCCCATGTTCCCTACCCACCGTCCCCGTCGTCTGCGCTCAACCACCACCCTGCGTCGCCTAGTCCAGGAAACCACCCTGACTGTTAACGATCTTATCTGCCCCCTGTTTGCAGTACCTGGCGAAGGGGTGGCCCAGGAAGTGAAGTCGATGCCCGGTGTCTACCAGTTGTCGATCGATAAAATCGTCGAAGAGGCCAAGGAAGTTAAAGACCTTGGTATCCCGGCCATTATTTTGTTTGGCATTCCCGAAACCAAGGACACGGATGCCACGGGCGCATGGCACGACTGCGGTATTGTCCAAAAGGCAGCAACGGCAGTTAAGGAAGCCGTTTCCGACCTGGTGATTATTGCCGATACCTGTCTGTGCGAATACACCAGCCACGGCCATTGCGGCTACCTGGAAACCGGCGATCTGACCGGGCGGGTGCTGAATGATCCCACCCTGGAGTTACTGAAGAAAACAGCGGTTTCCCAGGCGAAGGCCGGGGCTGATATTATCGCGCCATCGGGGATGATGGATGGCTTTGTGCAGGCGATTCGGGCGGGTCTGGACGAGGCGGGTTTCCAGGATACGCCGATCCTGTCCTATGCCGCCAAATATGCCTCAGCCTACTATGGTCCCTTCCGGGATGCGGCTGACTCAGCCCCCCAATTTGGCGATCGTCGGACCTACCAAATGGACCCCGGCAATGCCCGCGAAGCGCTCAAGGAAGTGGCGTTAGATGTGGCCGAAGGGGCCGACATGGTGATGGTGAAACCGGCCCTCGCCTACATGGATATCATTTGGCGCATCAAGGAAATGACCCAACTGCCTGTGGCGGCCTATAACGTATCAGGCGAATACGCAATGGTGAAGGCGGCGGCCCTCAACGGCTGGATCGATGAGCAACGGGTGACACTCGAAACCTTGACCAGCTTTAAGCGAGCAGGAGCTGATCTCATCCTGACCTACCATGCTAAGGATGCGGCCCGCTGGTTGCAGAGCTAGGGACAGCCGTAAGACGCCGTTTACACCGGAAGGCTCGCGGTTAAACACTTGCTCAGTCAGCTAATCGACCCAGCCAATATCGGCATCCGATAGGCGTCCTGGTTGATGATTGGCTGGGCTGGACTGAAGGCTTTCCGATTGCACCACATAGGCCGGTAATGGCTTGGGTTCATCCCAGGGGTGAATGGGGGGACGGGTCAGCGCCGAACGGGTCAGGGCTGGACGCGGCGGTGGGGCGGCAGGGGGTTGCTTAAGCTGGGCAATCTCGGCTTCTAGTTGGGTATTGGCGGCGGAGAGTTGCAAAATCAGCGCCTTGGCCTCTGCCAGTTCCTTCTGGATTTGTTGGGTTTGCCGCAGGTCCCGTTGTTGCTCTTTGTGGCTGGCTTGGGCCTGGGCGAGTTCCTGTTGTAGTTGGGTAATTTGGGCCTGGGCTTGCTCGGCTTGGGTTTGGAGCGTCGCGATCTGGGTGCGGAGGGTAGCGGTTACCTGCTGTTCAGCGGCCAAACTTTGCGTGAGATCAACGATCGTGGCTTCCAGATCCGCCTTGGTCGCTGCACTGCGCCGGAGACGTCCAGGCGTTGTCTCGCCCCTAGCCGCAGGGACTGCCTCAGCTACCGTTTCAATCGTCACCGGGGGCGTGCTCGCCGGAGCGTCAGGCGTTGGGGAAGGACTCGCAGCCGGATCAGGGGTAGGGGGCGAACTTTGGTTAGCTTCCTGGCGTAATAAATCTCCAAGTCGTTTCCGGGCCATTACTGCTTCTTCCTCCAATCCTGCTGGATTTCCTGGGCCACCAGACGATAGTCACTGGCGGCGATGTGGGCATTACGGCCCCGCCATTGGTGAATGGGAACACCTTCGAGGGCGGCACGCTCATGGGCTTTATAGGCCCGCACGATCGTTTGGCAGGCAGGGATACCCAACTCTGACAAGGTTTGCTGGGCATCTTCCGCCTCAGCCAAACTGCGAGTATCAACGCGGGTGAGTAGGACGCGATGGGCAACCCCCGCTGGTTTCACCGTTTCACGGACTGTGCCAATCAGGGCTGTTAGGTCCATCGGGGCCGGGGGCGTGGGCAAAATTAGATAGTCAGCCGCAGGCACGACAGCCGCGAGGGCATGAGACCCTAGGGCAGGCGGGGTATCGACAATGATTAGCTCATAGTCCGAAATCCGGCGTAGGTTTTGCAGGAGATCTGGATCGGTTTCTTGGGCAAGATCAAAGCCAAGGGTATGCCCTCCCTGTTTTACCCACCAGGAAAAGCTACCCTGGCTGTCGGCATCGACGGCAAGTACTTTGTAAGTTTCGGCAAATATCCCTGCTAGGGCCATTGCCGTTGTCGTTTTGCCAACCCCCCCCTTGCCATTGGCGATGACGAGAATTGTGGGCTGGGCTGGCAGCGGCCTTGACTTCACGGGCATTCTCCTTACGTCCCCTCGCAGGATTGTAGATCGAAGCATGGCCTGCCTTGGGCTTTTCGCAAGAAACTTATCGTTTAGTCCCCTAGCGAGGGGAAAAATCCACTGTTCCCCTCGCCTAATCCCTGGCTAAAGCCCGATATATCAGCGTGGCTCAACTAACCGGGGAACGGAAACGTGAGTTTTGGCTAACGGCTGGGCACTCTAATGGCTAGTGGTGGCAACCGGTAAAGACTGATAGACATGATCGTTATTGTCCGATTGTTTAGCTTGGCGGTGGTTGGGCTTTGTCTGTGGCTGGGTATTCATGCCGTTGTTGTATGGCAGGCCCCCGTTTGGTTCGCGCTCTTATTACTGATTGTTGCTGGTCTCATTTACTGGATTGGGAACCTGTTGACTCAAGCAGGCACGCTCCAGCAGCGCGATCGCAGTGCGCCCCTCCCAGATTTGGTTCAGCTTACACCCGTTAGACGGGATCGGCTTATCCAGCTTTTGCAGGGGGATGTGGGGGCTGCGGATCGGTTGATCGCCCATTGTCGGCGTGATCATCCCCACCAGTCCCTTGCCTGGTGTGTGGAACGCTGTATTGCTCAACTGGAGCGCGATCGCCGGGTGTATTAAAAATGACTGGAAGTCCCCCTAGCTGATGGTAATCACCCAAGTACCGAGATAGCGCAAGAGGGGAACATCACCAGGAGTTTCAATTTGGGCGTTGAAATAGTACATCCCGCCAAAGCTGGGATTTTTCACGTTGGACAGGACAATCTCGACGGGGCTACCTGCCGGGACTGGTTCGACGGGATAAAATTCCAAGCGCTTGTTTTCCCGATCCCAAATCACCTCATCCATTGCCACGCGCTGGCCTTTAACCCGCACTTCCATGCGGCTGGGGTCGAACTGACCTCGGAAGTTGTCGCTGTAGGTGACGGTAAACCGCGCTGCTGCCAGGTTCAGCTTTTTGGCCGGAATCCGCAGACGATAGCGATCCCAACCATTAGCCCGCCCGCCAAAGTCGAGGCGATAGCGCAGTTCATTGCCCTCGCCCGGTCCCCCAAAAACGGTTAAGCCGGGTAGGCCCTGGGCGTAGGTGGCAGCAGGAACGCCCGCCAGTAAGCACCCCGCGATCGCGACTGTGGCCAGACTCCGTTGCATCCATCGATTGGTCATCGTTTTCCTACCCAACATCAAAGAAACATTACAGTTCTAGCAATTTGCTAATCTTTATGCTAACCGACTAATCGCCGATCGCTGTGAATTTGTTCCTATTTGGCTATGGGACGCCCAACTCGGCTCAGGGGTTCCCATCCCCCATCCCCAATTCTAAACGCACGCTCCCCCTGACGGGGTTGGCCGCCTCCTGTCAGACGAATCCTAACCCCAGTAACGCGGTTCCATAGGCCGCCTCTGTTTGTGCGGCTGGCAACACCGGTACCCCCAAATACCGCTGGCGAAGGGCCGTCCAAGTCGGATTTTGGGCACCGCCGCCCGCTGTATAAACCCGTTGCAGGGGCGGTGCACCGTAGGCTGTGAGTAGGGCATATCCCTCGGCTTCAATCCGGGCCATACTTTCTAATAACCCGTGTAAAAACGCGATCGGGCTTGTGGGGCGGGGTTCCAGTTGGGGAGCTAGGGCGGGATCGTTAATCGGAAACCGTTCCCCCGATTGCAGTAACGGATAGTAATGCAAGGGACTGACTTGCTGCGGATTGATTTGGGCACTCAGGGCCACCAACTCTGCCTCACTGAAAAAGTGTTTGAGCACGGCCCCCCCGGTATTAGATGCCCCGCCTACTAACCAATGGTTTCCCAGTCGATGGCTATAAATCCCATAGGACGCTACCTCAATCCGGGTCTCACTGAGTAGCTTCAGCACTAAGGTAGACCCTAACGAGGTCACGGCTTCCCCTGGGGTGGTGGCACCACTGGCTAGGAAGGCAGCAATACTATCAGTGGTTCCGGCACAGATTTGACAAGTCGGGGGCAACTGCCAACGCTCAGCGTGATCGGATCGCACGGGTCCAATCACGGTTCCTGGTGCCACCACGGCGGGCAGGTGGACGGGGGCGGTGGCCTGGAGAACCCAGTCGGGATAACACGCATTCACAACGTCGTAGCCCAGCTTAAGCGCATTGTGGGTGTCACTGATCCCTAGGCGATCGTGCAACAAGAATGCTAGCCAGTCAGCCTGGTGTAATAGGTAGAGGGGTTGCTTGGGGGTCGCCGTTGCCGTTATCCCCTGGGCCTGCCACCACAGGAGCTTGCTAAGGCTAGAGGTGGCGCTGATGACGACGTGCTCCGGGGGGGCGATCGCCCGCACGCGATCTAGCACGTCTGCCCCCCGTGCATCGTTATACAGCAAGGGATCAGTTATGGGTTGGCCAGCCGCATTACATAGCAGCACGGTTGAGGAGGTCCCATTGATCGCGATCGTCCCAATCCGTTGCCGGATCGCGATCGGAATTGCCTGCAAAAGCTGTATCAGGGCACTCTGCCAGCTAAGGCATAGGGATAAGTCCGTTGCACAGAGCAGCGCCTGATCAGTTGGAAGAGCCGTAAATGACACTTGTACGTTGCAGTGGATGCGGCGATCGCGATCGATAACGACGGCCCGTGCGCCAGAAGTCCCAAAATCGATCCCCAAACCATAGGCCAGGGAATCCGGTACGTTAGGAGTACCTGCCGCTTTGGGGTGAACCCCCATGTTAGCTATTACACCCACCGATACTGTTACCGAGTAAAAGCTGCCGGATGAGTGTGTGCTGCCCGACGATAGTATTTGGACGCTTTGCCATAGACTCAAGTTTAGCCAGACAATTCCGCATTCTAGGCAACCATTCCGGCTGAAAGAAAACTCAAAACTCAATATTCTGGGGCACCCTGGGGAAGGGAATGACATCCCGAATATTGGTCATCCCAGTCATGAATTGTACCAGTCGCTCAAAGCCTAGGCCAAACCCAGCATGGGGGACAGTGCCGTACCGCCGTAAATCCAAATACCACCAGTAAGCCTCGATCGGGAGTCCCTGGGCCTTAATCCGTTGTTCCAAAATATCCAAACGCTCCTCCCGTTGGGACCCGCCGATGATTTCCCCCACCTTAGGCGCTAAGACATCCATTGCCCGTACCGTTTTCCCATCCTCACTTAAGCGCATATAGAAGGCTTTGATTTCAGTTGGGTAGTCGGTGACAATTAAGGGTTGTTTGAAGAGGTCTTCGGCTAGGTAGCGCTCATGTTCTGATTGGAGATCCAGTCCCCAACTGACGGGATACTCAAAGGTGCGATCGGCCTTTTCCAGGAGCGCGATCGCGTCTGTATAGGTAATATGTCTAAACTCGCTGGTAATAATATGCTCAGCAGTTTGCAGGACCGTATTATCAATGCGCTCATTGAAGAATTCCAAGTCTTCCTGACAGGTATTTAAGACCGTTTGGAACACATATTTCAAAAATTCTTCCGCCAGGGCCATATTGCCCTCCAGATCGCAAAAGGCCATTTCTGGTTCAATCATCCAGAATTCAGCCAAGTGCCGGGAAGTATTGGAATTTTCGGCGCGAAACGTGGGACCAAAGGTGTAGACATTACTAAAGGCCAGGGCCATAATTTCCGCTTCTAACTGGCCGCTAACCGTTAAATAGGCCGGTTTACCAAAAAAATCCTGGCTATAGTCGATCGCGCCTTGCTCCGTTCGCGGCAAATTCTGCAAATCCAGACTCGTCACCGCAAACATTTCCCCCGCCCCTTCGCAATCACTGGCGGTGAGAATAGGGGTATGAATCCAGAGAAATCCGCGCTCTTGGAAAAATTGATGCACCGCCATCGCACAGGCATTCCGCACCCGCAGGACCGCCCCCAGGGTATTGGTTCGGGGGCGTAGATGGGCGATCGTGCGGAGAAATTCAAACGAATGGCGTTTCTTTTGCAGGGGATAACTCGCCGGATCAGCTTCCCCAAAGATCTCAATACGGCTCGCCCGCAGTTCAATGCGTTGGCCCTTGCCGGGGGAAGGTGTCAGCGTCCCGCTCACCCGTAAAGAAGCGCCTGTGTTGAGTTGCTTGAGGATAGACTCGTAATCCGGCAGACTTGGTTCCAGGATCACTTGGATATTGGCTAGCCCAGAGCCATCATTAACTTCTAAGAAGCTAAATTCCTTCAATTCCCGTTTGGTTCGCACCCAACCCTGGATCGTGGTTACCTCGTCAGGTTGGCCCTGTTTTAGTAGTTCAGCAATACGGCGAATCGTCATGGAACCTGGTACAGCAAGTGTAAGAGCGGGTTTATGGTTTTAGGATACCTTGACACTTCTCGGCATGGGTACAGGAGAATGCCGGAATTGGTGATCAAAGTCACACACTGTTCCGTATTAAGATCACTTATTAGATATTCATTAAGCAACAAAATGAAATCGCGAAATGGCGGATATGATTGGGTATTCGAGTCGTAGTCTCTCAGTATAAACCATGAACGCCCTCCACCTAGAAATTCTACCTCTGCTCCAGGAGGAGCTAGCGTTGCCAGAGATGGCCATTAGTTCTGCGGTTGACTACGCCCAGTCCTATGGGAAGTTTCTGCCGATGGTCCTGTGGGAGCGCGGGTTGCTGACTCTGCCGCAACTAGAAGCTCTATTAGTGCGGATTTTTACCTGATTACCCGCGATACCCGTATTCATTAATCACTACGCGCTAATTACGACTCGCTAATCACCACGCGCTAATCACCATTTGTTAATTTATCGCCGCACTTCATGGTGTACTCGGTCTTCATGATGTACTCGGTCTTTCATGGTGTACTCGGTCTTTCATGGTGTACTCGGTTTTAGGGGCAGGCAGGATGCCTACCCCACGGCACGACTCTCCAGCGACTTGCTTTATGGTGTACTCGGTTTTAGGGGCAGGCAGGATGCCTACTCCACGGCACGACTCTCCAGCGACCTGAAAGAAACAGCCCCCTAGCATAACTGGGAGGCTGTTAATTGTGTAAGCTTGCGGACAAACGCCCGCCTAGTGAACCGATATCGCCGGCGTTACCCGATCGCTCCGGGCTACTGGGTAATCACCCCAAATTCTCCCAGGTAGTTGCCAGCCAGGTTAGTGGTGCTGGTCCGCCCCAGTTGCGCCACTAACTCCTGACCCCCCTCTGCCGTCGGGGCATCAAAGGTTAGTGTCCCATTCAGGGAAGACTTCACGGGCGAGAAACTGGGCACCACCAAATCCTTGTTTTGCTTGGTGAGGGTGTTGTACAAGCGCTGGGTATTGGGATAGTTGGCCGCCGGGAAGGTGAGGAAGCGGTTATAGGGCACCGTATCTTCTCCGAAAGCATCCACATACTCGACGCTGTTGATCATGGCGCTGATGAAGGCGCGAATCCCCTGGGAAGCGAGGATTTGGTTGTACTTGCGGATTTCGGCCTGATCCAAGGGTGCCCGTCCCAGGAAGTGCTTCGTCCCCAGTTCGATCACCTTGGTGTTCGGATAGGGCGTGTAGAATTCCCTGATGTAGAGGCTGGATTTACCCAAGCCTTCGATGAATTCCTTGACCGTGATCTCGCCATTGCTGAGCTTGGTTTCCAGCACCGAGAACTCGTTCTTGATGATGTAGGGGGCAATATCCCGCTCGAAGACTTGCCGATAGGCTGCGCCAATAACGGCGTTGACGGCAGGCTTGTCGGAGCGATCGATGAGCTTGAAGACCTTGGTCTGCTCCCGCTTCTTGGTGACCCCTTGCAGCGATCGGAATTGAATATCGGGCAGGGTCCGTTCGCTGGTGACCGCCCCCAGTTCCACAAAGCGCGGCGTGACTTCCGGCTCGACCTTGATGCCCCGACCGGGCGTGATGGCTGCCGGACGCAGGCTACGCAGGGCCAACCCACCGGGGGTGAGGTAGCGCTCGTAGGGCACCGTGTCTTCGCCAAAGGCTTCGCTGTATTCCATCGTATCGATGATCGCATCCACGAGGGCATAGAAACCCTTCTTGGCGGCGATGTCGAAGTAGGCGTTCATTTCCTGGCGACCGTAGGTGGGCCGACCCAGCAAACGCCGATGGATATACTCGATCGCCTTCACCACATACAGCGGTGCCCAGTAGAGGCTACGGAACAGGTCCGACTTGGCCAACTGGCGTACAAATTCGCGCACGGTAATCTCGCCGTTTTCCAGCTTGATTTCGGCAACCTTCAGCCGTTGACCTTCGTAGACATCGCGACCGATCACTTGCAGATAGATCGCCCGAATGACCGCTTGGGTGGAGCTTTCGCCAAACTTGACGTTGGCATTCTTATCGTACTTCTTGCCCTTGAAGGCCGGCAGTTGGTCCAGTTTGAACACCTTGGGACCCAGGGAACCGGGCGCAACGCCACGCGCACCCGGATTGCTCAGTTGGTTGTTAATCCCCGGCCCCCGGTGAATCAGAATCCGACGGGCATCCTTGCCAAAGGGCGCCGGGCTGGCGCTCAGGTCACGGGTTTCCTTCGGGAAAATGGCCCCAAACTGGATTTCCAGGGGATCATTGCCCGAACCGTAGGGATGTTGATCCGCAAAGGGACGTTGGTACCGGGCAAAGGTGGTGAGGAATTGGGGAATCTTGCGGAAGGGCGCACTGTAGCGGAACAGATCCTGTTGCGGTCCCCAGTTACGACACTCTTGTGCTTCCTGACCCAGACCCCGCAGATAGGGGACGGTCTCCTCGCCAAAGTAGTCGGCATACTCCTGGGAGTCGATCAGGGCATCGACGAGGGCGGCATGACCCCCACTGGAGACGATCGCGAAGTACTTTTGCACCTCTTCCCGCGAACTGGGACCCCGACCGAGGAAGTGCCGGAAGGCCAATTCCAACGCCCGCGAGTTGATATACGGCTCGTAGAAGTTCTTGCGATAAAGGGGCGATTTCCCCAGACGGCGGATGAACTCCTTCATGGAGATGTCGCCGTTTTTCACCTTCGACTCTAGGTCAGATAACCCCAGGGAATAGGCACGGGTAATATCCCGCTCAAACACCTGGCGATAGGCCGCTTTGACTACGGCATTCTTTTCTAAGGCCGACAGACCCGGTTTCATCACAAACTTGGGTCGCCGTTCTGATGCCAAGTGGTAGATCTGGGGCAGTGCCAAGCCCTGAAGATCCGGGGAGGGCCGTTGACGCAACTTGTTGGAGGGCGTTTGGGCCACAAACTCCTTCAACAGCACATCGAAATATTGGGCGACGATCACCCCCCCATCGGGGTCCTTGCGGAAATAGCTGAGGGCGGCGACCCGCATTTCGCGCAGGGCTGCGATCGTCGCTTCCCCAGAGCAGGCATTTTCGATAATCTCACGCAACCCCCGCACGTTCACCGTGATGATATTAGGATCACCCGCCACGATCGCGTAGGTGATGTACCGCAAAAACCAGCTGAGGTCCCGCAGGGACTTCTGCATATTGCTGGCCCCATAGCGAGAGATATTGATCAACCGGAATCCCGCACTGGGACCGCCACTCACGCCACCACCTGTGGCACTAAAGAGCGAACGAACCCCTTCCAAAAAACCACCCTGGCTTTCCACATAGGTGGCTGTTCCCAGTTTCATCGCTTCCTGCATGCCCACCGTGGCTTGCGGGGCGCTCACAGTAGCGGGTTCTAGGGGTTGGGGTTTCTCCAAAAAGGCGAGGGGGGAGCCACCCGTAAAAATGCGATTTGCGGCCCGCGACACGATCGTTTCCGCGTTGCGGGTAAGCACTTCAGCGATCGCAAGGCGCTGGGTACCAGAGTTAAAGAAGGTGACCAGTTCGTTGAGTTCACCAATCTCTAGAAAACGGTCCTGTTGCTCAGCCTGACTGATGGTTGAGACCGGGACGGTTTGGTAAAGCTGTGGACGGGCAATCGAGCTACCACCACTTGCCGTGACACTCATGTGATTTCAAAAGCTCCCTTATCGATTACAACTGCATCAGAATCTGAACCAAAGTGCCTGATCAAGACGCTCTTTGTCAGTTTTCCTAAACAGGCAGGAAATTTAAGAAAGTTTACTAGGATGACGCCTGAAAATGAGACAACTCAATTCAATAGATTAAAAGGTTTTGGGTAGTTCCTGATAAATATTAAGAACTGTGTAGATTTCTCTAGAGGCCAGACCCGGGGAATGGGCAACCTAGAGGCGGCAGGAAAAACGCCGAAGACGTTTCTGATAAGGGTTTTAGTCACTAGAATTGGCTCTGTGTTGATCCCGTCAGTGAATTAATGAACGTAAAGAAATGTAAAGGGATGGACAGTTCGTTGTGTTTGTGCTACCGAGAAGCTTGCCCAGGACAGGCAGCCCCTCCAGCCAGCGGAGATCGGGCATCCTGGGCATTCGCCTAACCATTTACTATCCCATAAAAATCGGACGATTGTCCCTGGCGGGCGCAGATTTTGCCGATCTTGCGAAATTACCCAACCTGTTTTCAAGCTGGGTTTTCACCCTGGATTTTGGGAATGGGTTGTGGCGTGGCGGAACCGCTCGTCTGCGGCACAGTGCCATCCTCCGGTAAGGTCTTGCCACCACTATTCGGTGGCCCACTGGGGGGCGCAGGTGGTTCGGGGGGTTCGGATTTGCCGAAGATGAAGCGATCGGTCAGCTTTTTGATCACCACATACAGCACCGGCACCACCAGAAAACTCAGGACGGTTGCCACGAGCAAGCCGCCAAAGACCGCCGTACCCACCGATCGCTGGTTGGCGGACCCCACCCCAGAGGCAATCACCAGGGGGAAGAAGCCAAAGAGACTGGAGATTGCTGTCATCAAAATTGGGCGGAACCGTTCCTTCGCCGCTTGCACCGCCGCTTCAACAATCTTCAACCCCTCCTGGCGGGCCTGGTTGGCAAATTCGACGATCAGAATCGCGTTCTTACTCGCCAAACCGATCAGCATCACCAAGGCCACCTGGACATAGATATCATTAGCCAACCCCCGCAACCCGACAAAAACCATCGCCCCCAGGATGGCTAAGGGCACGGTCAACATAATGATCAGGGGGTCAATGTAGTTTTCATATTGGGCTGCCAAGACCAGGAAGACCACCACGAGGCCCAGGGCAAAGATCACTGCTGCTTGACCACCCGCCGCTTTTTCCTCCCGTGAGAGGCCACTCCATTCGTAGCCAATCCCGGGTGGGGCCACTTCTGCAATAATTTGCTCCATAGCGGTGATCGCCTGCCCGGAACTGAAGCCCGGTGAGGCTTGCCCCTGAATCCGGATCGCCCGGTAGAGGTTAAAGCGGTTAATAATCTGGGGACCTGTGATCGGCTCAATTTGGGCGACTTCACTCAAGCGCACCAGATCGCCCGTGCGCGATCGCACATACAGCTTATCCAAATCCCTGGGATCATTACGATGGTCAGCATCGGCCTGGATATAGACGCGATAACTCCGTTGACCAAACGTGAAGTCATTCACATACTGGCTCCCCACATAGGCCGCCAGCACCCCTGTGGCTTGGGAAAAGTCCACGTTCATCGCTTCCAGACGATCGCGATCGAGGCGAATCTCCAACTGGGGGGTCCCCACACTAAATTGGGTAAAGACCCGGGTCATGGCCGGGTCCTGGTTGGCCCTAGCGATAATTTGCTGGGCCACGCTGAAAAATTCATCCAGGCTGAAGCGCCCACCACTGCGATCCTGAAGTTGGAGTTCAAAGCCCCCCGAACTGCCAAATCCTGGTAAGGCCGGTACATTCTGGCCAATGATCAAGGCATCCTGGTTCTGGGCAAACCGCTGATTCAGCCGATCCAGAATCGCCTGGACCGATTGCTCCGGGCGGGGACGATCGCGCCAATCCTTGAGGCGGGCAAAAAACGTGCCTTGGTTGGGGGCATTGCCACTTAAGCCAAACCCCGCTGCCACGAGGCGGGTCTCAATATCGGGTTCTGTCGCTAATATCGCATCGACTTCCCGGCCCACGCGATCGGTGTATTGCACCGAAACCCCATCCGGCGCTTGAATAATGCCAATCAAGAGACCCTGATCGGCCTCTGGCACAAACCCGGTTGGGATGCTGCTATAGACCCAGACGGTTAAGACGAGGCCCGCCGCAAAAATGCCCATAATCAGCCAGCGGATACGGACCAGAAACCGGACAAACTCGGTATACCGAGCCGTGACCACATTCAGGAGGCGATTAAACCCCCCAAAAAATGCGCCGAGGGGGCCTTGCATGGGCTGGGGCGGACGCAAAATTAAGGCCGAGAGGGTGGGGGTAAAGGTGATCGCGTTAAAGGTGGAAAACACGACGGTGAAGGCGATCGTCATCGCAAATTGTTGATAGATAATCCCCACCGAACCGGGGAAAAAGGCCACTGGCACAAAGACCGCAATCAGGACCAAAGAGGTGGAAATGACCGCCCCCGTCAGTTCATTCATACAGGCTAGGGCCGCTTCCCTGGGGGATAAGCCTTCCTCTAACTTGGTGGTAATCGCTTCCACAATCACGATCGCGTCGTCTACGACTAACCCGGAAGCCAAAATTAAGCCAAACAGGGTCAGGTTATTCAACGAAAACCCAAACGCCAGAGCCATTGCCATTGCCCCAATCAACGCAACGGGAATGGCGATCGCGGGGATCAGGGTGGTTCGCCAATCCTGCAAAAAGATAAAGATAATCAGCACCACCAGGAAAATTGCCTGGAAGAGGGTGATCACCACATTGCGGATCGAGCCGGAAATAAAATCGGTGACATCGAAGGCCGAAACATAGTTCAGACCGGGGGGGAAGGATTGTTCGAGTTCCGCCAGTTTTTCCTTCACAGCGGCAGCCGTATCCAGGGCGTTACTGCCCGGTAGCTGATAGATGGCCAGACCCACCCCCGGTTTGCCGCCCAGATTCACCAGGGTGCCATAGCCTTCCGCCCCCAGTTCCACCCGACCGATGTCCTTCAGTTTGACCAGGGTGCCATTGGCCTCCGACTTTAACACCAGGTTTTCAAAATCCTCGACTTCCACCAGACGCCCCTGTACCCGTAGGGACAGGTCAAAGGCTTGGCCCGCAGGGGCGGGTTCACTGCCGATCGACCCGGCCCCGACCTGGATATTTTGCGATCGCAGGGCATTGGCAACATCGCTGGCGGTCAGTTGGCGGCTGGCGAGGGCATCCGGATCAAGCCAGAGCCGCATAGCGTACTTGCGCTCCCCCAGGATCGAGATATCTCCGACCCCCGGCAGCCGTTGCAGTTCGTCGAGAACAAACAGATCGAGATAGTTACTGATGAACAGATTGTCTAAGCCTGAGCCTTCCTCCCCATAGAAGCCATAGACCATCAAAATACTGGTCGAGACCAACCGGGAAGACACCCCCAATTGTTGCACCGCAGCGGGCAGGCTGGGAATCACCGTTGAGGCCCGGTTCTGAACGTTAACCTGGTTGATATCCTTATCTGTGGAAACGCCAAAGGAGGTGGAGATACTGCTCCCCCCAGTGTTGGTACTGATGGAGGAGATATATTCCATGTTCTCAACGCCGTTGATCCCGCGCTCCAGGGTTGAGGTCACTGTATTCTCAATGGTTTCGGCATCCGCCCCGATATAAACTGCTGAAGTTTGCACCGTAATGGGGGCAATGTCAGGCAAGTTATTCACTGGCAGCAACGGAATCGCAATGCCCCCGGCCAGGAGAATTAAGAGCGTACAAACGGTGGAGAGGACAGGCCGCTTGATGAAGGTGTCGGCGATCGAAAAAATAGCCATTAAGTGCTGCTCCTCGCCTAGGATTCGGGCTGAATGGGGACATTATTCCGGAGCCGGAGGATATTGGAAACCGCAATTTGGTCCCCCGGTTTAATCCCCTCTAGCACATGGAAATCGGCCCCCTGGATCGTCCCCAACTTCACTGGGGTTTGGCGCACCACCATCTGGGCTGCATTCTCCTCGCCGGTGGTTTCCGTGGCCACAAAGACAAACTCCTGCCCCGCCACCCGTGAAACCGCCGTGGTTGGGATCAACACCCCAGGGCGTTGGCTCCAGACCGCCCGTGCCCGCACATACTGACCATCCCGCAACCTGCCATCCTCATTGGAGAAGGTCACCGTAGCTAGGATCGCCTGGGAGGCCGTATTCACCGTCGGGTTGATGAAGCTAATTGACCCTTGGGTGATGACGTTTCCTTCCTGATCAATAATTGCCACCGGCACACCCGGACGGAGTTGTGATTGGCGCTCCACTGGCACATTGATCCGCAGGTCCATCGCGCCGCCATTTTGCACAATCCGGGTCAACTCTTGGCCTGTGTTGACAAAATCGCCCTCCTTCACCAGCAGGTCACCCACCATCCCCGCGATCGGGGCGACTACACGGGTAAAGCCCAGATTTTCTTCCTGGACAACAACACCCGCCTCCGCTCGTGCCACATCCGCTGCTGCCCGTTCCACCGCTGTTCGTGCCGATCGCAGACGGGCTTCTGATGCCTGTAGGGATTTACGCGCCGCGTCCAGGGCTTCGGCAGCGGCATCTCGACCCGCGATCGCATTATCCCGCTCCCGACTGCGGTTATCGAGGGATTGTTGCGGTTCTACCCCTTGTCCGACCAAGGTTGCCGCCCGTTGAAAGTTAATTTCCGCCAGTTCCAGATCCGCCTTACTACTTTGGAAGGCTGCTTCCTGGCGCTTGACCTCCGCCTGGGCACGGGCCACATCGGCTTCGGCAACCCGCACCTCCGCCTCGGCACTTTGCATAGCTGCCCGTTGGGCATAGACCGTGGCAATACTTTGCTCCACTTGGGCCGTGCTCTGTTCCGGTCGCAGTTGCAGAATCGGGCTACCCGGATTAACCAAATCCCCCTGGGCCGCAAACACCCGGATAATGCGTCCATTGGTTTCAGGTCGCAGGATCACCCGTCGCTTCGACTCCAGCGTCCCGACAAATTCCGAGCTATCCGCCACATTGCCCGACTTCACTACCTGAAGCTTCACGGGGACAGCAGCCGGGGCCACGGCCTGGGTTTGCCCACCACACCCACTGGTCAATATGGCCAGGGAGAACAGACTGCCCAATAGCAGGAGCGACTGGGGTCCTTGAATAAAGGTCTTTACTGTAAGCGCCATATTATACCCACGGAGCCTGACGAAAATTCTAGCTGCATCCTAATCTAGCCGCTTTTAGAAAACAACTCTAAACTTTTCCTAAATTTCTCAAGAAATGCGTTTGCCTTTTTAAAAACACAAACTTTTTAAGATAGGATTTTTCAGACTTTAGCTAAACAGCAGGAACTTTCCCTCCCTCTAATCTTCCACTCTGCTGTTTAACGTTGGAACCAGGCGGTTAAGGCCAGGGCCAGGGCATCGGCGGCATCATCGGGCTTGGGAATCGTTTCCAGGCTTAATTCCTGGGCGACAGCTTGCTGAACTTCGTACTTTTGGGCGCTGCCGTAACCGGTCAGGGCTTGTTTCACTTGGGCCGGGGTGAATTCGACATAGGACACCTGACGTTGCGCCAGGACCAGCATTAATACTCCCCGTGCTTGGGCGACTAGAATCGTGTTGCCCATGCGATAGAAAAAGAACTTTTCGATCGCGACCAGATCCGGTTGCCAGTGTTGAATAAGGGTTTGCAAGTCGTCATATAAGATGCATAGGCGATCGCCAATATCTTGCTTCGCCGGGGTCGTAATCACGCCAAAGTCGAGCAATTGGGGCACCTGTTCGCACTGACCTTCAACCACCCCAAAGCCCAGGGTGGCTAACCCTGGATCAATCCCCAGAATTCGCTGTTTCATGGGTTACGGGAGATCATTCTGGTGCCATATCCAGATGAATATCCTGAAAAAACTGTTCGATATTAATCACATGACGCATCTCCAGCAAGGTTTTACGGGTGTGGAACTTAAAATTACGCTGCCCCTCTAACCGGGTCCAGGCGTTCTGTAGGGCAGCATGGGGATAACGCCCCGCCTCCAAATTGGCCAGGATGGGGGGCCATCGGTCTTTCAGGGTCCGTGTATTGCCCACATAGAGCAGGAGCGTGCCAATTTGGGCAACGGCGTAGAGATCGGGATCGGCTTCAGCAGCCGCGATCGCCTGGAGTTGCCGTTGGTGAACCGGCTGGGTGGGTAGGGGGTGATTAACGGCTGGCGACCGGGTGGCTGCGGGTTGGTTATCCTGCAAAAACTGCTCCTGCCCAATCAAATCCACAATAGCCGCCACCTCTTCACGGGTATGGAAAGTAAAGCGACGCTGCTGCTTCCACTGGGGCCAAACGGCTTGCAGGGGCGGATGTTCATAGGTCCCGGTTTCCAGTTTCGTCATGATACCCACCCACCGTTGCCTGAGGGTACGGGTGGTTCCCACATAAACCTTAGAACGGTCCCAGGTTCGCGATCGCGTAAATCGTTGAATCCAATCACTTCCCCCGACTGACAGCGTCAGCAGCCCTTTCCTGCCTAAGTCCAGACTCGCTATTTCCCTTCTGCTAACCAGCCCTCACTTTAGTGAGGGTGATCAGGGTGACATCGGGGATGGGACGGCTTCCTGGGTGCCACTCTCCAAGGCTGTGAGACGACAGGGTTGGCTGAAGGGTTGATGGGCCACTGGACTCAGTCCTACCGAGGCCAGAAAGGTTTCCCAACTGGCCGCTAGGGCTGGATCTTGGGGCTGCTCACACCGCAAACTGTGAAGGGTTGTCAGCGCATCAAACCAAATCCCCTGTTCGGCGTAGTGGGAGATCCGGTCGTAGGAATTCACGATCTCTGAAGTGTCTGGTTCCGGATGGTCGGCGATCCGCTGCACCCAACCCTCAACCCGCAAGTCCCGATCACGGTTATTTGGATCACAAATCATGGCCAGCGACCACTGGTAGTCCTCGCCCACGGCCAACGGTTCAATATCAGGCTGTTGGGGCAACGTCAGGCTCGCAATCTGATTCCCCCCCCCGATCGGTACGCTTGTCTCATAGAGGAGGGCTTGGGATTGCCCATCAGCACCGACCTTGTGAAGCTGGAATTCAGCAGTTTTGGCTGTTGTTTGGGGCAAATACCAGAAAAAGCTGGGGTAGGCATGGGTGGTCAATCCCAGATTGGTCCTGGGCAACAGCGCCAGCAGGAAGGGGACACTCCCCTGGATACAGTCATCGCCACGGGTCCCCCCCCCAGCGCGTCGTCCCGGCATCCCTCGATTGGGGGTTTGAAAGGCACTGATCCGGAACTTAGGAGCTTGGGTGGTTTGAGGTTGCGATCGTCCGGACTGGGTTTGGCTCGGCACGTGATTTGGCACAAGGGCCATCTGAGCCAAACCGGGTGTACTCAAAAACAGCACACTGAGTCCGGTCAGGACGCTAGCAGTGGGACGAGGCATGCGCAACTTCGGAATTCGACGACAAGGCTGCTGTGTATCCATACCAAATACCTGGGGCAGGGATAACCTACCCTAGAGCTTAGTCGAAAAAACCAGAAACTGTCGAGGGATCAGGGCACGATCGACAAAATTCTTTGATTTATGTGACCCAAAATTCCATGAGGGTTGTTCTAAACCCCTACAATGGGGCTAAACTGGGGGCGATTGTATCTTTTTCGTTGGACGCCTCCAACGTTGTCACAAGCTCCGGGAACACCCAGCAACACCCAGGAAATTAGGGGCAGCCTTCAAGCAAGTGTCTTGCCAATGATTCAGACATCTACCATTGGCATGTGCGGCTCAGACGGGCTAACTGGGTTGTCCGTTCTATGGACCTGTTACATAGGCTACATAGGCTAGTCAGATAGGTCCATTGCACTGGTTAACGGCGTTTCTGGGTAGCCAACTTCCTAGCGGCTGATTCCCTGGTGTGTGTTGCCCGCTGCTGACGCGGTTCCCTTGGACGCCGACCTGCCCAACCTACGTGAGAGAGTTGTTCTATGGTGAGCGATCGTGCCCTGCACCCTTACCCTTGCTGGTTAGTATTTCCCAGCGTGCTCCTGGGACTTTGCTGGCCCAGTACGGCAGTCCTGGCTACGCCCACACGGCCAGTAGCGGTTATGGCAATACCAGAAGGGCAGGAGTTAACAGCCGCTCGTCGCTATCAACCTGCGCGGTCCGACAGGATGGAACACCCCTGGGTTCATGGCCCCGTGTCATGGCCAGAGCGATCGTGGCTGGCCCAAGCCCGCCCTGCCATCCAAGATATTCTCCCGGCCCCGGCTACCCGCCCGCAGTTGGAGTGGGAGCGCCGCCCCGGGACCACGATTCTCCCACTCAAAACCCTAGGGGGTGAGGACCTGGTTGATGCTGGGGGGGGGGATGAGTCCCGCGAGCCTGCCCGCGATCGCCTCAGTCATCCCGCCCATGAAGCGGCGATCGCGGATCAGCCTGACCCCCTGGTCGTGCCCACCACCGCGCCTCCGATCGCCGCCCCGCCCATGATTGGCGATGACGCCCTTGTCCAGGCCCGTCCGGCCCCCCAAGATC
>NZ_JBRCAD010000137.1:0-12012 GCF_053493415.1 Trichothermofontia sp.
GGAGTTGTGGGCGGGCGGGGGTGTCTCTTCCTTCTCTCGCGTCCAGACTTGTAAATTGTAGGCTGTAACGCCTTTGGGCTTTTGTTAATTAATATTACAGAGTCCCAAACAACGCAAAACCAAGCGTTTTAACCCCTTGTATTTTTGTCCTTACCTGGTACTGCCACCAAAACTAAAAAAGCTCAATCCGGTTCATCTGGGGGTTCCCCCTCCGCGTTATCCCCCAGTTCATCTGGCTCTATGGGGTCCACAAATTGACGAGCAGCTATGAGCGGATTGAGGGCATTGGCCAATACAAAGCGGCGGGCCACTTCCACAATTTCTGCTGCCGGGGCCTCCCAACTAGCCCACGGGAGGCGCTGTTGACCGGGGCTGTGGCGCTGGGTCTGGGGTTTGGGCTTCAACCCTGCTAGCCGCTGACTGCCCCAATGCTTCCGGACCTCTGGTTTCGGTTGGGGTCGATATTTCTGGCAAAACCGACGATAGGCTGCTGCACAAGCCTCCAAGGTTGGGGCTAACGCCAAAAAGGCTGGATGCCAGATCGTCAGGCCATCATTGGTCAGGCGATCATAGGTGCCATAGTTACTGAAGTCATTGAAAAATCCTGACTGTATCCCGGCGGCCTTCGGGTTCGCATGGATATAGCGCAACGTATTCAACGCCCGCCGCTTATCACTCACCGGAAACCCCGTACTGTGATAGCGTTTTTCCCAAAAGTGCCCCGTCCGGTTCAACATCTGGTTAAAGCTCATCGCCGTGTACCAGTTGATCAGATGCATGATCTTGGGTAACTGATTGGTCTCTTTCGGCTCGATCAAATAATGCACATGGTTGCTCATAATGCACAGGCCATAGAGCTTAAATTTGTATTGCTGCTGGCATTGCTTAATCGCGAATAACAGGACCTCTCGACATTCTAGGCGCGTCAGCCGAAATTCACGGTTATTGCATCGCACTGTAATGTGATAACAATAACCAGGTTGCAGATCACGTCGTTTCCGAGGCATAAATATTCAGCCTAACGCAGGGTCGAATTGCGTCAGAATCTTTATCCAGGGGGCAGGTTTATTTAGATTATCTGTGGGCAGCATAGATGCTGGCGAACCTGCCCCTACCGTTCAATCACCGAAATCCTGACGTAGGGGCGGGTTGTACTTAAATCTTGCCTGGCAACCAATAACCTCTGTAAACCCGCCCATTAGGGTTAGGCCACATTCCAGGGGGCAGGTTTATTGAGATTGTCGGTAGGCGAATTACATCTAGGGGGCAGGTTTATGTAGATTATCGGTGAGCTATCCAGATTGCCGGTGAACCTGCCCCTACCGAATGCCTGTCTGTCTAGCGTTCAAATTGTCAGGCCGCAATTTCCGAGTTGAAACAATTCGCCAACACGAATCGCTCCGCCACCTGCACAATTTCCGTTCGTTACCTGGCACCACCGGTTTTTGGGTTTTGGCGTAGGGGTGGGTTGCACTTAAATCTCGCCTGCAAACCAAGAACCTCTATGAACCCGCCCATTAGGGTTAGGCAATCCACATCTAGAGGGCAGGTTTATCGAGGTTGTCTGTAGACAGCATAGATTCTGGCAAACCTGCCCCTACCGTTCAATCAGGCTGAATTTTGAATTTTGAATTTTTCTACTGATTTTCTGATTGATGATGTTCCAAAATTGGCCTGACAACCTCTAACTGCTGTTGCCATTCCGCCTCCGTCTTCGGCACCGAAAACCAGGTTGCCTCCGCATCCGGACTGCGACGGGCGAAAAACGCCTCCAGCGCCTCCAAATCCTCCCGATGCGCCAAACAATAGGCCCGCAGTTCCGCCTGAGTCATCGCGCTATAATCTGGTTTCATACAAACCTCCATCGACCATCCTGGGGAATGAGAATTTGCAACTCCTCGCTCGCAAAAATATAAATATCGCCCGATCGCTCATTAAAGCGAAATAGCTCGACATTGCGGTAGTAGCTCGACAACATTTGACACACGCGAATACAAGCTAATCCCTGCTCACTCGTTGGTAAAATTGCTGCTTCTCCAATCCAGGAAATCAACTATCCTTCATTTTATCACGTTCAAAATCGTCATTTCCCTTGCTACCGGAACTCAAATTGTCAGGCTGCAATCTCCGGGTTGAAACAATTCGCCAACGCAAACCGTTCTGCCACCTGCGTAATTTCCACCATCGAATGACCAAATGGAGTTGACTTTGCACCAGAATCCCTTTATGAACTGGGGGAAAACATACGTCAATGGGATCAGGATGTAGGGGCGGGTTGCGCTTAAATCTTGGCTGGAAACCAATAATCTCTATGAACCCGCCCATTGGGGTTAGGCGATCGACATCCAGAGGGCAGGTTTATTTAGATTATCTGTGGGCAGCATAGATGCTTGCAAACCTGCCCCTACCGTTCAATCATGATGGAAATCAATGGCGTAGGGGCGGGTTGCACTTAAATCTTGCCTGGAAACCAAGAACCTCTATGAACCCGCCCATTAGGGTTAGGCAATCCACATTTAGAGGGCAGGTTTATCTAGGTTGTCTGTAGGCAGCAGAGATTCTGGGAAACCTGCCCCTACCGGGAAATATATAATGAAATAGAAATACCGCGATCGCACAACAAGATAGTGATCGCTCGCTTACAACTAACACGATCGTGGTTCATCACAGGAGCGATCGTACTGACAACGCTCTTTCGGTGACCAGTAGCCAACCCCACAATAGACCCATGCCACAGTAGTCTAACGGTCGTGTTCAGCGGCAACAAGTAACTGTTACATCACAACCAATCTCTCTAAATAGTCTGCTGCAAAACGGTTGTTAGGTTACAACCTATATATCAAATTGCGGAAACAAACTCGCTGACTGTCAGTCCCGCAGTACGAATCAAACTTCGCAGTGTTCCCTTTGCTACTTCACGATGTTCAGGGATAGATAGTGTAGCGATTTCTCCTTCCTTAACCAGGATGATATGACTTCCGCTTTGACGCGCAACCTCCCAGCCAAATGCCTCAAACGCACGAACGACTTCACGCCCACTGAGAACAGGAAGCACGGATGCCATAACTAAGCCACAACCTCAACTTGGCGAGTTTCTATAGTCAGTGGCAAGCCGCGATCTGCCCGAACTTGTAAACAGGCGGCTATGGCATCTTTGATATTCTCTAGTGCTTCTTCTTTAGTCTGACCTTGACTGACACAACCCGGAATGCTAGGGCACTCTGCGATCCATGCACCATCTTCATCACGATCGAGCGTTACATTGAACTTCATATTTCCTCCATACACTAGACTCGTGACTATAGTATAGCCACAAGCCGTTACTAGGTTGCATCAGACTAGCTTATGATCAGGTGCGACAGAAAGCATAGCTGATCAGTTTTCCTCGATGCTGGAACGATTTTACTCTCCCCGAAGTGATAAAAGAGGGTTAAGGTGAGTGGAAAAACTCCTGAAGGTCGAGCGACCTGTTCAAAGTTGGACTTTAACGATGAGTTCCACAATCAAGGATTCATTCAGGAGTCCAGGCAGTTAATGATCCTTTTAAGCAATAATTGATAGCGATTGCTAAATATTGCTGGCGCTATTCAGCAGATTGGCCAAGAACTCCTGATGGAGTAGGGCTAGATCGCACCACCCCTCAATCACCACTGGCTCTAACCCCGACCCCTGCGCTAATACCGCCAAACACCGATCGCTGAGGTAAGGTCAGAGCAGAGAACAAACAAGCATTGGTTGGGTTTCCTTTTGTCAAAGCAACCTACGAGGCTTAGTCGATCGCGTCTCCCATCACCGCCTTAAGCACGATCGCACCTACCGCACTGTTAGTCAGCGCAAGCGAGGGAAAATCATACTTTTTCTGTTATCAACCTGGTCTAAAGCCATGAGCGATCGCACAACAAGATGACGATCTCTCGCTTACAACTGACACGATCGCGGTTCACCACAGGAGCGATCGTACCGATAATGCTCTTTCGGTGACCAGTAGCCAACCCCACAATAGGCCCATGCCACAGCAGCCTAACCGTTGCCCATCACCCGGCATCAGATCGCCGCTGCATCACAACAGATCGCCTCTGGACAGTTGGTGTACAGGGGAGTTCTTAGACCAAGCCTCACTGATTATCTTGCTCTACTGCAAGGCTTCAATCATAACGGTGCCGCCCTCAACAGCTTCAATCTGAAGCTTAAACCCATACAGCAAACCCATTCCTACTAATGGATCTGTATCAGAAGCTACTACATCAATAATTTGGTTCTGGCCATCCCAAATGACAGCCGCCTTGTATATCTCAAAAACGACTTCGCTCCCATCGCCTAATGTACCAATATCGCGGTAATACCAAGGTAATTCAAGATCTGTGATGATTGAAAGCGGTAAAGACAGAAAGCTGGTGAATCCTGTATCAATGACCGCATCAAAGGTAGTTTTGGGTGAACTGATACGACCTACTGCAACTTTGATGGTTGCTTCACAACTATTATTGACCACACCGAACATCATACGGGCTTTCTCAGGCTGCGACTGCCAAAACGGAAGACTGCTTGATGTCCAATCCGAATTACCCAGGGTTGGGCATCCGGTTCACGTTCATAAAGTCGATCGACTGCTTCTATCGGTGTATCAGCCACTTCAAATGCCCCAGTTTCAATGTCGATCGCGACAATCTTGCCGTAATTACCTGCTTCGACTTGGGGACGCACTTGGGCTTCATAAATCTCATGACCTCGTCGTGCAAATTCCTCTTTGCTATAGCGAGGTTGTCGAACTGTCATAGGCTTGACCTCGATTTCAACTCGGCTCCTCCATTTTATCCTGTACGATAGAAATGGCGATCGCTGGAGTAAGGCCAGAGAATAAACAAGCATTGCTTTGGGTTTCCTTTTGTCAAAGCAATCTACGAGGCTTGGCCGATCGCATCTCCCATCACCGCATTAAGCACGATCGCACCTACCGCACTGTTAGTCAGCGCAAGCAGGGAAAATCATACTTCTTCTGTTATCACCCCGGTCTAAAGCAATGAGCGATCGCACAACAAGATAGCGATCGCACGCTTACAACTGACACGATCGCAGTTCATCACGGGAGCGATCTTACTGCCAATACTCTTTCGATGGCCAATAACTAGCAGCATACTACTCTCGTAGTGCAGAAGTCTAATGGCCTGCGCGTTACCGAACGGCATTAAATTTTGATCATTACACATAGCATATGCCTCTGCTCCGTATGCACACGCTTGTTAGGTGGCTGTCTAGAACTCGCGCTTAACTACATCAAACGTAGAACAGCCAGGAGTTACAACATTGCCAGTAATCCTTCGTCTAGATGAGGAAACATCACCACGGAGATCAACAGTGCCATAACCTGAAGGTTGATTAATCCACGTTGTAGCCTTCAAATCTAACAAATCAGGTATATATGGGGAATTAAATATCTCTAAAGTACCTTGCATTCTAAATCGACCAGATGGAACACCTGGATTTTGAGGATGTGCAGAAAACAAAAAAACGGCATCAATATCTGTGGTGCTTTTTGCCTCAATGACTAACTCAAGCTTAGTTAATCCTTGGCGACAAGTATAACTACCTTCCCAAGTACCATTCAAAAATGCCACTCTCGAAGCAATTGATGGTGACTGAGCTAGTAAAATAGGCTGAGCTTCAGAAGCTGATATTACCCCAAGTAGAATGCAACTACCAAGGATTAAAGAAGAAAATTTGCTCATCTACTCTAATGTCAAGATTTATTAACGACAAAATTAGACTTTCGACAAAATTAGACTTTCTATGTTTAGCTCATGAAAGCAACGCTATTTGCAGTCGGGTTCAAGCTGTTTATGCACGGCGCGATAAGAAAAATACCTACTTAAGCAATCTTTAACACTGCTATCTTAACGAGCCTCAACGCTGATACCACTCCACCATACGCTGTCAAAGCCTTGCGAAGTAGACACTCCTACAAGAAACCATCTCCCATCATTATAGCGAGAAAAAGTCGCAAAGCCGGGTCCTGAATAATTTCTTTCTCCCAAAATCTCTGATTTTGTTTTGATGTTACTGAAGCTAATATCTACCTTAGCAGCATTCTCTTGGGGTAATTCTTGGATACCTATGACGGTTACTTCCCCAGCATTACCAATCCACTTATCCAAGGCTCTTTGTGCTTTAGCAGTTGTTAGCCTGCCGCTGTCCCAATTCAGTAAGCCTCCTGAGAATCCAGAATATTCTTGACTCTTGTTACACCCAGCAAGCGCGGCTAGAAGTGCAAATAGCAATACCAGTGAGCGATTCATTTTTCCTCCCCTTTCAAGAAGCGGTTGGAGTTGAGCTATAATGCTGCATGTTAGGTTCTAATTCTAAAACTACAAAGGAAAAGGAATTCTTAATCATACAGTAGCTCCTTTTTTTAGAGCGAGAATTAATTTCCTAAGGTTTTGCAAGCTTCTATAAAATCCACCTGCTTCTCATTCTCGCATGTCGTGATTTTCTTCTTTGACAAGAACTTGTAATATTTCTATACAACAATGATGCTGCACTAAGAATGAGCGAGGCTTAGGACCTGAGAATTCTTAATATCTTTAGCAAGATTGACTCTGGCAAAGGCTATGACTATAACCAGCAATGCCAGTATGCTCGTGAATCATATTGACGATCTGCCAGTCAGTGTAGAGACTAATAACTCCTGATGGAGCAAGGCCCGATCGCGCCACCCCTCAATCACCACTGCATCTAACCCCGATCCCTGCGCCAACACTGCTAAACACCGATCGCGAATCGCCTCACTCGACGCTGGTAACTGGGCCAACTCCCAACCGGGTAACGATAGCTCCTGCATCAACTGGCTAACCTTGGGGTCATAGCTAAGCGCCAGACACCGAGAGCCTGCTGCCGCCGCCATCACCAACCCGTGAAACCTCATTGAAATTGCTAAATCGACCTCTTGAAATAGGCCCACCAATTGGCGCGGATCGTCCCAGGTGATGAGCCGACTGACACCCGGCAGTTGCGCTTGAATTTGCAGCGCGATCGCCTGATCCTGGATCGGTTGAAACGGCACCAACACGATCGCCGCCGAAGTTTCCCGTTGCACCGCCATCAACGCCTGGGTCAACACCTGAAGCCGATCGGGCGTGAGCGATCGATGGGGCCGCAAACTGACCGCAATCCGAGGCCGGGGTAAATCTGCTAAATCCATTGGCACCGCCTGCAACACCCACACCGGGTCCGGGGCCAGCGTACAGGGAATCTGCCAATCCTGAAGCAACTGCGCCGATGCCGCATCCCGCACACTCACCGCCGTACAGCCTGCAAACGTTTGGTGCGTCAACCACCGCGTCAACGATCGCTCCAACGGCCCAATCCCCTGCGCCCACGCGATCGTCACCAGCCCCAGCCGTTGCGCCAGCCCCATCAGCCCCGCATAGTACAGCGGACTCAGCGCACTCGTCGCATCCTGCATCAAACTGCCGCCCCCCCAGATAAACGCATCCGCCTGCCGCAGGGCCTGCAACACCGCCCCCGTGCGTTTACGCGGACACGCCTCCACCCCATAGCGATCGCGGGTTTCCTGGGGATTCCCCGACAGCACCACCGGCGTCACCGACGGCGGCAACATCTGCAACAGCGTCGCCAGCAACGCCTCATCGCCTCCATTCCCCTGACCGTAATACCCACACAACACCGCTCGCATTGCCCTACCCCTGGTTAACTGACCGTTCTTGCCCCCCAAACCCTGGTTGGCAGTCAGATCTAGGCATCGGGCATTTGGAAAAGGACCGTACTGAGATAGCGTTCACCAAAGCTGGGCTGGATTGCCACAATCAACTTGCCCGCATTTTCAGGGCGCTTAGCAACCGTGATCGCAGCCCAGAGGTTAGCCCCAGAGGATAGCCCCGACAACAACCCTTCCTCCCGTGCCAGACGGCGACCATAGGCGATCGCGTCCTCATCTGCCACCGTGATCACCTCATCGATTAAGTCCGTGCGCAGAATATCCGGCACAAAACCGGCCCCAATGCCTTGAATCTTGTGGGGGCCTGGTGCACAACCAGACAAAACCGCACTCCCCTGTGGTTCAACGGCGATCGCCTGAAAGCTAGGCTTACGTTGCTTGATCACCTCAGCAATGCCCGTAATCGTACCGCCCGTGCCCACCCCCGCAACGAGAATATCCACCTGACCTTCCGTATCGCGCCAAATTTCTTCAGCCGTGGTGTCGCGATGAATTTGGGGATTTGCCGGATTCTTAAACTGTTGCAGCATAAAGGCATCGGGCAGCGTCGCCGCCAATTCCCCAGCCCGTCGGATCGCCCCCTTCATCCCCTCAGCACCAGGTGTCAATTCCAGCTCGGCTCCATAGGCTTTCAACATCGCCCGCCGCTCCAAGCTCATCGTTTCTGGCATGGTGAGGATCAGGCGATAGCCCTTGACCGCCGCCACCATCGCCAGGGCAATCCCCGTATTACCGGACGTGGGTTCAATCAACACCGTCCGACCGGGTTGAATCTCACCTGCCGCTTCGGCTGCCTGGATCATATTGAGGCCAATGCGGTCCTTCACCGAGGCCGCTGGGTTCATCCCCTCCAGCTTCATCACAATCTGCCCGACACAGCCCTCCGCCTGGGGAATCCGCTGTAAGCGCACTAGGGGCGTTTGGCCAATCAGTTCGGTAATATCCTGCGCAATGTTCATGGCTTCGCTCGGCTGTAAAGAACAAGATAAAGACGTTTCATTCTAAACTACCCAACCCAGAGGCTACCCTTTAAAAGCGCTCACTGCGCTTGTCGATCATATCCGCCAGCAGGGCAAACATCCCGATCTGGGTGGCGGTGACAAACATAATGAGGGTCCGTTCCGTCAGGTCGCGCCGATCGAAAATATCCTGGTAGAGCGTGATCAAGGAGCCGAGATAAAAAATGCCTGCGATCGGGAGAAAGACACGCAGGGGGGCAAAGTAAATCCCTGTGCGCAGGATTAACTGGATAAATCGCAGGGTATCGCGAATCGGCTTGATTTTGCTTTTCCCCAGGCGCGGGTAGTAGTCGATGGGCACATAGCGCACGATGTAGCGGTTTGTCAGCAGGGCGATCGTAATCGTGGTCGTAAAGCTAAAGGTATCGGGCAGGATGCTCAAAAAGCGCTCCACCACACTTTTGCGAAACACCCGCAAGCCACTGTTGAGATCGGGAATCCGAGTTTTCGTCAACCACTGGGCAAACCGCACCAGAAACCACTTGGGAATTTTACGAATTGTCGGGTATTGAATATTGGCCCCAATCCGAGCACCAACGACCATATCGGCTTGGCTCGCCTGGGCCACCAGATCGGGAATACGATCGTTGGGATACGTCCCATCGGCATCGGTAATCACAATCAGAGGATGCTGGGCCACCCGAATCCCCGTTTTCAGCGCCGCCCCGTAACCCAGGTTGGTACTATGCTCCACGAGGCGAATATCCGTGCGATCGCGCAGAATCAACCCAGAGCGATCAGTGGAGCCGTCATTAACCACCACAATTTCGTAGGGGCAGGGGACCCCCTTGAGTTGTGCCTGGAGGCGATCGAGGGTGCTGGTAATCCCTTCTTCTTCGTTAAAGACAGGGATCACCACCGAAAAAGCCGATAGGCTATCCCCAGGGGGATCGCTATAGCACGCCCGTTGAGATAAATCTGGTTTGATCGCCTCCAGCATGGTCCCTATCGCAACGCAAGTCTCCTGCAACAACTGGCCACAACCGGGAAGCCACGAACCCCCAGAGGATCTGCCCCGGCCAACCATCCCTCATCGAAAAATTGAGTCTGAAACCTCATCCTTCCGCACGACTTTGGGTTAAATCATCAAGGGTCACTGACCCACCTAGACGATGGCGACCTCAAGCCTAACACCAAAGTCTGCATTAACAAGCAACGACGAAGAAAAATCGGCAGACTGGGATAAGGAGACGCTGCGCGAACAGACGGCTCTGGCCAAGACCACTTATCTGCGGCTTATCCTTGGCTTAGACGCTGTACTAGTGCAACACATAAATTAATTATGCAACGTTTGTAGTTCAGGCTTTAGCCTGCAACGCCTCAAGTTGCTACTACCAACATTGCAAAACTTTATGTTTACTGCACTCGGTTAGTTTATGGGCCAGCAAAAATGGCAGCCTCAATATCCTCTCGGCTCAGGGAATACTTGAACGATCGCTGAATATCTTGCCGATCCTCACCGACACCCCGGTAACGCACCGTGATTTGTTCAACATCTAGCCAGAGGCTCGCTTCCCACTCACGTCCCTTAATCTGCCAACAGTGGGGTTCTTGGCGATCCTGCTCACAGCCTTGGGCAATCAACCAGCGTTCAATGGCTGGCAAAGGGTGGTTGTAGAGCGGTGTGTTAGGAGAGGGCAGGGACATAACGAATCGTCGAGAGAGAGGGACAGGAACCGGCAAACGGGTCGCAACTGAAAAATCACTCAGCCTGACTAGACTAACAACCTCCCCAGCATAGCAGGCACGATCGGCGCCAGCGGCGCGGTTTCACGGGTCAGGGCCACAACGATCGCCAGCACCAGGCATCCTCCAAACGTCAACAGCAGCACGAACAGGACAAATAATTCCCCTGCCGAAAGGGGCCGTTCACGAACCATCTCTGTGGAAGAATGGCCAGGGTCGAGATACACCGCAGTAGTAACGGGCGGCGCGGGAGGAGATGACCTGCGCCATTCGCCAGGGGCATTGGGACGCACCCCAGCCAGCCGGGCATAGCCAATCTTCACGTCATACTGGTGACGCCGTTCGGGTTGGCTCAGGGTGGCATAGGCTTCATTCAGTTGCTTAAACTTTTCCGTCGCGATCGCCGCTGGCAGATCGGTGGTATCCGGATGGTACTGGCGGCTTAGGCGACGATAGGCTTGGCGGATTTGTTGCACCGATGCCGATGGCTGCACCCCCAAGCGATCGTAGTAGCTGCCCCGTAGGGAAGCAAGGCGAACGGGAGGTGGCGTGAAGGGGGTGGCGTGTGGCTGCGTCACGGCAAATCAACCTGAGGGGATAAGTCGCATTGCTGATCAGGGGTACTGAATGGGACCAGGCATCTTGCGGCCTATTCCCTGGATACCGCCGGCGGGATACCTAGGGGGCTAAGGCTGCCTATTGCTGACTATTTTATCGATCTTAAGGCGTCAAGTGCAGATAGTCTTGTCTGATCCACCGGCAGAACCAGCGGTGGGGACGACATTTTTTGAGATCTGCGAGTAAGATCTGTCAGATGGCCCGTCACCGATCGCCGTATCCCAGATGAACTAACCAGTCATCGCAGGGATCGCCAATCGGACGGGAAAAGGCAGGCAAGTCGTATGAACATACTTGAAATCTTCCACAAGGGGGGCATTACCATGCTGCCCCTGTTGCTCCTCTCGATTTTGGCGTTGAGCGCGATCGTAGAGCGACTGTGGTTTTGGAGCAGTGTGCTAACTGGCGAACGACAGGTGGTAAGCCGCGTGTTAGAGGCTGCCCGCTATGACTGGGCAGCAGCTACCCGCATTGCCCAAGAGGCTAGAAGTCAGCCGATTGGCCGTTTTCTCTATGCTCCTCTGCGTCTGCCGGAGGAACCCGATCCGGAGTTATTTCGGCTCGCCTTGGAAGCTGCCGCCGATGACGAACTGGCGGGAATGCGCCGGGGCGATAAAATTCTGGAGGCAGTGATTGCCCTGGCCCCCCTCTTGGGCCTCTTGGGAACCGTCGTCGGCTTAATCCGCTCCCTGGGTAAAATTCGTCTGGGTGACTTGGGGACTGCTTCCACCGCTGGGGTCACCTTGGGCATTGGCGAAGCCCTGATCAGTACGGCAACTGGCCTGATGGTGGCGATCGTCAGCCTTGCCTTCTACCGCTTATTCCAGGGATTTTTATTTACCCAGATGAAGATCTTCCGGCAAGCGGGTAACGAACTGGAATTGCTCTACCGCCAGTATTGGCCCACCCGCAAACGCTCAGCCCTACCCCCCGTCCGTGCCAACGCCGATCCTGCCC
>NZ_JBRCAD010000138.1:0-9505 GCF_053493415.1 Trichothermofontia sp.
CCCCCATGGGGGCAACTCTACCCATCCTGGTCATTGCCACGGGGGCAGAGATGGGGGCCTTACCGGATGTCGCGGTCCCGATCGCAGATTACTTAACCCCACCGCTCTTGGCCCCGATCGTGCAGATCCGGTTGCAATGTCTCTTGGAAAAGCACACACTGCGGCAACAACTGGCCAGCACCCAAGCGGCATTGGCACACGCCCAACAGGCCCAGCAGCAAGCAGCCAGTGCCCATCAACGCCAACTGCAACGGGAACAATTGGTCTGGTCCATTACCCAACGCATTCGCCAATCCCTGCGGGTGGATACGGTGTTTGACACCACGGTGCAGGAAGTACGGGCTTTTTTGGGGACCGATCGGGTGTTGATCTATCAATTTAACCCCGACTGGAGTGGCAAAATTGTCGCTGAATCGGTGGCACCGGGCTGGGTGTCCATGCTGGGGCAGACCATCCTGGATGCTTGCCTCTCCCTACAACTGTGTATTCAGCCCTATACCCAGGGTTCTTTTCAAGCGATCGCGGATATTTATACGGCCAATATAGCGCCGTGTTATGTTGATCTGCTAGCCCGCTACCAAGTCCGGGCCAATTTAGTCATTCCCATCCTCAACACCGCCGCCACCCTACCCCAAACGTCGGAGCATCGCTGGGGCTTATTAGTCGCGCAGCACTGCACCGATGCCCGTCCCTGGTTAGACTCGGAAATTGAGTTACTACAGCAATTAGCTACGCAAGTCTCACTCGCCCTCAACCAGGCCAACCTGTATGAGCGGGCCACCCAGGAACTCGAGGAACGTCGCCAGATTGAGGCATCCCTGCGCCTGAGTGAAATGCGCTTTCGGGCCATCTTTGAACAGGCCGCCGTTGGGATTGACTACTGCGATCAAACGGGGCGGTTTCTCAAGGTCAACCAAAAGCTCTGTGACCTGTTGGGCTATTCCGAGGCCGAGTTACTCACGATGTCCTTTCGGGAGATTACCTATGCCGATGACCTTGACGTTGATCAGGAATATAAACGCCAACTTTTGGCGGGCGAGCTTACCGCCTATGCCCTGGATAAGCGCTACGTTCGCAAGGATGGGCGCTTAACTTGGGTTCACCTTACCGTTTCCCTGGTCCCCGATCCAGCGACCCAGGAACCCTACCTACTGGCCATTAGCGAAGATATTAACGATCGCAAGCAGGCGGAAACGGCCCTACGCTACAGCGAAGAGCGCTGGCAATTGATTCTCCAGGCCAATAATGATGGGATCTGGGATTGGAACGCGGAAACCAACGAAACCTTTTACTCCCCCCAGTGGCGGGAAATGCTCGGTTATACCGACGGGGCCATCATCAAGCCCAATGATGACTGGCTCACCCGCCTTCACCCCGATGATCGGGAGCGGGTTCTGGCTCTGCGGGATGCCTATCTTCGCCGCGAAATACCGCGCTATATCGCCGAGTATCGGCTACAGCGTCGGGATGGGTCCTACCTGTGGGTGAATACCCGCGCCCAGGCCCTCTGGGATGAGGCGGGCCAGCCCCTGCGGATGGTGGGATCTAGCCGCGATGTCACCACCCGGCGGCAAATGGAAGAAGCCCTGCGGCAACAACTCGATCGGGCGCTACTTCGCCGGGAATTGACGGAAGCCATCCGCTCCCAAATCGATATTCAGCAAATTTTTACGACGACCGCCAATCAGATTGGGCAAACCTTTGGCGTTAGCCGCTGCCATGTGGTGATCTACTACGAAGGTCCCCCCGCGTGTTTGCGCATTGTGGCGGAGTATCTTGCCCCCGGCCAAAGCCCCTTCCCCCACGCGAGCGTGCCGCTCATTGATAACCCCCATGCCCAAAAAATCATGGCCCAGGATCAGGCCGTGGCAACAACGGATGTCTATGCAGAGCCGCTCCTGGCCAATGTGGCTGAGTTTTGCCGGGTTGCCGAACTTAAGTCCCTCCTCGCTGTTCGCACCTCCTATCAGGGCGAAGCCAATGGCGGCATTAGCCTGAACCAGTGCGATCGTTATCGCCAGTGGGAACCAGACGAGATTCTGCTGCTGGAGGAAGTGGCAGCCCAGGTGGGAATTGCCCTAGCCCAGGCGAAGCTCCTGCAACAGGAACAGCAGCGCCGCCGCGAGTTAGATCAGCGCAATGCGCAACTTAAGCAAGCGATCCGGGAACGCAGCCGCTTTGAAACCCTCCTCACGGGGCAGGGGCGTATCCTCACCATGATAGCCAGTGGCGTTCCCCTCATGACGGTCCTCACCCATCTGGCCCAATTCGTGGAAGCCCAGATTGACGCTAGTTTATGTGGCTTTATGCTCGTCAATGAGACCGGGAGCCATCTCAGCCTAGCCGTAGCCCCCAATTTGCCCCTGGCCTATGGGGATGCCCTCGGGGAGGTTGCGATCGGGCCAAACCAAGGCAGTTGTGAGACAGCGGCCTACCGGAAGGAAACTGTCGTGACAGAGGATATTGCCACCGATCCGGGCTGGGAGCCATACCGAGAGTTGGCCCTCAGTTATGGCCTACGGGCGTGCTGGTCCATGCCCATTCTGGCCGATGGGGATGAGGTTTTAGGCAGCCTAGTGGTGTATTTCCAGACCCCGCGATCGCCCAAGACGCGGGAACAGCAGCTATTAGCCCGTGTGACGGATTTGGCCCGGATTGCGATCGAACGCCGACAGGCCGAAGCCGCCCTCGCCCGTAGCGAACAGCAATATCGCCACCTCGTGGAAACCTCCCAAGACCTGATCTGGTCAATGGATCGGCAATTGCGGATTACCTTTATCAACCAGGCAGCCCGCAAAATCTTTAACTGCGACCCCGAAGCCATGCTCGGACGATCGCTGGCTGACTTCATGCCACCATCGGAATTGGCCCAAGTGCAGCCTTTATTCGATCGTGTCCTGAAGGGCATATCCGCCCTGCAACACGAAATGAGTGTCCTGTCCTGTGAGGGCAATACCTGTTGCTTACTGTGCAATACGGCT
Source organism: Trichothermofontia sp. (assembly GCF_053493415.1). NCBI lineage: Bacteria > Bacillati > Cyanobacteriota > Cyanophyceae > Leptolyngbyales > Trichocoleusaceae > Trichothermofontia > Trichothermofontia sp. The sequence goes on from NZ_JBRCAD010000138.1 coordinate 2,982, forward strand.
CCCCTCCACGATGAAACGGGCGTGATTGTGGGGATAACCAGCACCGCCAGTGATATTACGGAGCGCAAGCAAGCGGAAGCTGCCCTGGTGCAGTTAGCCGCGATCGTAGAATCCTCCGGGGACGCTATTATTGGCCTGGACCTGACCCAGCACATCACCAGTTGGAATTTGGGCGCAGCGATCATCTATGGCTATCGGGCAGAGGAAGCGATCGGTCGTCCCATTTCCACCCTGTTATTCTCCCCGGAAGCAATCCCAGAAAACTGGGACACCCTAGCGGCCCAGACAACCCACACCTATCGCCAAGCCCAACACTATCGCAAGGATGGCCAGCGGATTGATGTGTTTGTCACCCTGTCGCCCATTAAAGATGCCACGGGGGCGATCGTGGGCTACTCCTTGATTGCCAAGGATATTAGCGATCGGGCGGCCATTGAACGGATGAAGGATGAGTTCATTTCCATTGTCAGCCACGAACTCCGGACCCCGCTGACCTCGATTCGGGCGTCCCTGGGCCTGCTCCTGACCAATAAGTTGGGAACCCTGGAGGATAAGGGCTACCGGATGCTGGAGATTGCCGTGAATAATAGCGATCGCCTGATTCGACTGGTCAGCAACATTCTGGATCTAGAGCGCCTGGAGTCACGGCAGGTCAGTCTAGCACCGACGGTACAGGATTTTGGCGAGCTGATGTTGCAGGCGGTCGAGTCGGTGCAGTCAATGGCAGATAAGGCTGAGATCGAGCTATTGGTGGTGCCCCTTTCTGTCCAGGTTAAGGTCGATAGCGATCGCATTCTGCAAGTGCTAACAAACCTTTTGAGTAATGCGATCAAATTTTCCGAGGCCCATAGTCTCGTCTCCCTGACGGCTCATGTGCAATTCTTCTCCCACGTCCAGCTTCCCGCAGCAACGCCCTCTCTGCCTGAAGCCATTGCCGTGCCACCGGAGACCGCTCGGAAATCACCGTTTGCCGCTTACCTACGGGTACAGGTGCGGGATCAGGGACGGGGGATTCCGCCGGATATGATCGCAGCCATCTTCAACCGCTTTCAGCAGGTAGATGCCTCTGACTCGCGGCAGAAAGGGGGCTTTGGGTTAGGATTGGCCATTTGCCGCAGTATTGTCCAACAGCACGGGGGGAATATCTGGGTGGAGAATAACCCCGATCGCGGGTGTACCTTCTCGTTTACCCTGCCCCTGCTGTGGGAAAGCGCGTAGGGGGGATGCTCATTTCACGCTTTCTTCACGATTTCCGCCTATGCTGGGTTTATTCTTAGCGGTTGACCCCTAGGAAACTAAGACTAGGGTGGCGGGAGTCTGTTTTGGCACGCCAGTGTTGGCAGGGTTCCCAGATTACCAGTCATCCAGTTGAGAGGATGATCGCAGGCGATGCGCATCGCTAAAGTGTTCCAAGGAAGATCTCCCGCGCAGGCAAACCCTGCTTAATTGAGTACCTTGATTTACGATTCCAGGTTTAGGTAAAATGTCTGACAAGCATGTCTTAATTATTGATGATGAGGATGATATTCGCGAAGTTGCCCAAGTTAGCCTAGAACTTATGGCTGGCTGGAAAATTACGACGGCAGAGTCGAGTGAGGCGGGGATTACCCAGGCCAAAACGAAGCAACCAGATGCAATCCTGCTGGATGTGATGCTGCCAGATACGGATGGTCCCACCACCTTTCGGATACTCCAGGGCGATCCCACGACTCGCCATATTCCGGTCATTCTGCTCACTGCTAAGGTGCAAGCGACGGATCAACGGAAGTTTGCTGATCTGGGGGTAGCGGCAGTGATTGCTAAACCGTTTGATCCGGTCTTATTAGCCGATCAGATCGCGAATCACTTGGGTTGGGAGATACCGGTACCTGCCTAACGCCATGTGTGTTTTCAGAAAGGCAGCAGGTTTTTTAATTCCTGCCAGATGGGGGAAACAGGCGATCGCGATTGCGGTTGGGTCAGTACCCCATAGCGCGGACTGAACAAAATGGCCAGCATAAACCCCGTAAACGCCACCAGGACGATCGCGGGACCGGAGGGGACATTAAACCAATAACTCAAATACAGGCCACTAATACTCGCAGCGATCCCTAACCCGGCTCCCAAGGCCATCATCTGATGCAACCGGGTAACCCATAAATAGGCTGTTGCCCCCGGTGTAATCAATAACGCCAACACCAAGACAACCCCCACTGCTTTGAGGCTAGCTACTACAGTCAGGGCAATTAAGGCCATAAGGCCAAAATTTAGGAGATGTACTGGTAAACCCGCCGCCTCGGCACCTAAGGGATCGAAGGTAAAAAACAGTAATTCTTTGTAAATCAGGAAAATTAACCCCACCACGATCGCGGCAATAATGGCCGTATCCCGCACATCGGCGATCGTCACCCCCAAAATATTGCCAAACAGGAAATGATTGAGATCGATCTTATTGTGCTTTTGAATCACGGTAATTAGGGTAATGCCAAAGGCAAAAAAGGCGGAAAAGACAATCCCCATCGCCGCATCTTCCTTAATCGGCGATCGCACTTGAATCCAGGCAATCAGCAGGGTACTGATAATCCCCGCGATAAAGGCCCCCACGAAAATATTGCCCCCCAACCAAAAGGCGATCGCCAACCCTGGTAACACCGAATGGCTAATCGCATCCCCTAGCAAGGCCAGTCGCCGGACCATCAGGTAGCAGCCAACGAGTGAACAGACTAAGCCCACTAAAACGGCAATAATCAGCGATCGCTGCATGAAGCCATACTGCAATGGCTCCAGTAACGGCGTGAATAGGCCCGCCAATGGCAGCGCCAACATTAGGCCGCCTCCGCTGCAAAGAATTGCACGTGCCCCCCGTAGGCCCGTTCGAGATTCATCGCGTTTAATACCTGTTGGCGGGGTCCACTGGCCACTAAGGTCCGGTTCAGTAAAATCAGATCATCAAAATGGGTAATACTTTCCCCCAAATCATGGTTCACGACTAGGACCGTCTTACCCGCTGCGGCTAACTCCTGGAAGACTTCAAATAAGACCGCTTCCGTTTTCTGATCCACTCCGACAAACGGTTCATCAAAACAGAAAATGTCTGCCGCTTGGGCGAGGGAACGGGCGAGAAAAACCCGCTGTTGTTGCCCGCCGGAGAGTTGGCCAATGGGCCGATCGCGATAGGCCATCATCCCCACCCGCTCTAGGGCCGCCGCCGCCAAGCGCCGACTGGTGGCCGAAAATGGCTGGAACCAGCCCGTGGGCCGCACCCGCCCCATCATCACCACATCCCAAACCGTCGCGGGATAGGTCCAATCCACCTGGGTTCGCTGGGGCACATAGGCAACCCGATGACGCTGCTCGGCTAGGGGGCGATCGCCATACAACACCGTTCCCTGCACGACCGGAGCCATACCCAGCATGGCCTTGACCAGCGTACTTTTGCCTGCGCCATTGGGGCCAATTAACCCCGTCAGCCGACCCGGTTGAATCGTCACCGTAACATCTTCGAGGGCATTAACTTCGCGATATTGCACCCCTAAATGGCTTACCCGGATTAAGGCAGCGCTGGGGTTAGGCTGGGTGGTAACAGCGTACATGGTCCCCAAGAAGAATAATGAAACAACTATGAAAAGTCTAACAAAATATGAAATGATAATGAAAAGGAGCATTGGGAAATCAACCGGATGTCACGATTCAGGTTCCTTGCATTGGGTCAGGCGTTGAGCGGCCATTGCCCCCGCCTCGTTTGCTTAGCGTTGCTGGCTTTAGGGATCGGAGCCTGTACCCCAGAGGCATCCCTGCCCGACGGCAAGGCGCGGCCCCAAGTCGTGGCGACCAGTACGATCATCGCGGACTTAACCGATGCCGTTGGCGGCGATCAGATTCAATTAACGGGCATTCTGGAGCCGGGAGCCGATCCCCACATTTATGAACCTGTCCCTGCCGATAGTGTTGCCCTAGAGAAGGCTGATCTGATTCTCTACAACGGCTTTAATTTAGAACCGGGGTTGATCAAAATGATGAATGCTGCTGGGACACGCGCTCAGAAGCTGGCGGTGGGTGAAGTCGTCCCCCCCTTGGATCTGGACTACGAAGGCCAAAAGGTGCCCGATCCCCATGTGTGGGGCGATGTGGAAAATGCGATCGCGATGGTAACCGCTATTAAAACGGCCCTGATAGACCTAGCCCCGACCCAGCAAGCGCAAATTCAGCAAAACGCCGATCGTCTCATTGCTGATCTACAAAAACTTGACGCCTGGGTCGCACAACAAATTGCGACGATTCCACCCAATAACCGTCAGTTAGTCACGACCCACGATGCTTTTCAATACTATGCCCATGCCTATGGTCTACAAATCGTCGGTACCTTGATTGGTATTAGTACCGAGGAACAACCGAGTGCCCAAACGATTCGTTCGCTGGTGACCGCGATTAAAAATACTGGGGTTCCCAGCATCTTTGCTGAGACGACGATCAACCCGGTGTTGATTACCACCGTTGCACAGGAAGCGGGTGTGCAATTGGCCCCACGTCCGCTCTATTCCGACTCGATCGGTGCTCCTGGTAGTGATGGTGACTCCTATCTCAAAATGATTGCGGCGAATACGCGCACGATCGTTGAAGCCTTAGGAGGCACCTACACCCCTTTTCAACCCTAGGCTAATTGGCAGCCACCCCTACGGCTTGCTCAGGAGTTTACGGCTCCTTCATTCCTAAAGTCTGCCTTTGACGCTGGAGTTGCGCTTGATAGGCGATCGTCTTTGCATTCGTGGGTCCCAGTAGCGCCCCATAGAATGCCGCCAATTGGCTCAAAACCGTGACTTCACCGTCTAAATCTTCGGCCTGGCGATACTGCTCTAATACCTGCAAATACAATGCCTCGGCTTGCTGCCATAGTTCCACTTCCCAACAAAGATCGGCTAGCAGATGTGCCACGGCGATAGACGGTGGGTTGGCGGCTTGACGGTACGCTTCCAGAAGCGCGATCGCATCCGCATACAGTTCATGACTGCGGTAGAGATGGGCCAGTGCCAATGCCTCGGCTTCACCATCGAGGGTGGCTTGCAGGTGGGCAACGGCGGTTTTGACTGGTTGGGCATCTGCTTGCGGCAAGACTGAAAAGAAGGTCTTACAGCCTCCAGTAGAATTTATACTGGCGGATTTTCTAGGCGTTTAGCTAAGAGGCAATCTTCAAAGCTAAAGGCTTCTTCATCTAAAAAGCTCGCGATCGCAAGTTCGATGATAGTCTCTAGGGAACAGTTCATCTCAATGGCTTTTTCTTGGAGGGCCACTTTGACATAATCGGGTAAGTGTTTTACCAGTTGATCAATCGCTTCTGGGGAAAGGTGCTGGATGGTAAGTGTCGAATTCATAACTCTTTGGGAATTTTTACGTTATAGGGTCGATTGGTTGCTTGCAGAATTAGGGTTTCTAGTTCATAGGATAATCCAGGACGCTGCCATTGATTAACGGTAACGCAAGCGATTCTGACTTCATCGGGATCGTAGCGATCGAGCCAACCCCAGAGGAAAACTTTATGCCCAGTGCGTAATCGCTCTTTTAGATTTTTGGCCTTACCAATATAAAGTAAGCCTTCGGTACGATGCCGAAAGGCATACAGGCCAACTTGTGCTGGGATGGTGTCAAAGGTACGGCTGAGTGACTGACACTGCTCAAAAGGGGTGGATGCAAGTGTGGCGAGGATCTGTCGAGCTTCTTGTTGAATATCACTGGATATGGCGGCGAGTGATTAATCTGAAACTTGATAATTTCTTCCTAAGCGTTACGCGATCGCATAGCCCGTGTAGGGTCTGACGGAGGGTTCATAGAAACCTAAGACAATATCAGATGTGGGAATCCCGGCAGCGACGAGATCATCGGTTACGCCGTCTTCGGTGCCGTCGCGTTGTACCCAAACTTTGCCGTCAATAATTTCATTCTCAACTGGCCGACTATTCCCCTTAAATTTGGATGGATCAGGGTCTAAGTGTCGCCGGATCAGGGGATTCTCACCATTTCTAAGTTGACCCCATTCGGTAACATTTCGATTAGTCGTTCTGCCTGTCCTGATCGTCGTCGGATTTTAGGGACAACCTCCAGATGTTTTCTAAACCAGCCTTGCTTAACCTCGGTGACAAACTCAAGCTGAGCGGTTTGGAATAAAAACGTCTCGAATTGGCTAGAAGTTGCTATTGGGAATTGCTGGACTGGATTGGGGGTAACCTTGGCAGTTAGAGTAGGATTTACACGGTTAGGTTGACCTGATAATGCCTGTAATATTTCAGTGGGTGTTTGATAGCGTCGCTTCAGCGATCGCTCCAACATTCGATCCAAAACCTCCCCTAGCTAGGCGCTAACCGAATTCTGTTTCAAAAAATCACGCCACACCCATTTATCTTCCATCAACTCCGGAATTTGGGGATGCTTACCCAGGGCATGAAGTTGTTCCGCCTCCTGGTTAAACAGCGCGATCGCCTTTGCCAGCAATTCGGGATGCCGCTGGATCGGCTCCGGGGGCGAAAACTGCTTAATCACACAGAGCGCATTAA
>NZ_JBRCAD010000139.1:0-8881 GCF_053493415.1 Trichothermofontia sp.
GGACATAGGTGGGGGTTGGCGTCGGCAATCGGGGGGGAAGTATCCGGAGTGGCGATCGGTGCATCAGTATCCTCAAGGGAGGGCAATCCGTGCGCTTGGGCGATCGGGACCAAGGGGATAGACTCAGGCCGTTCGTTGGCACATCAGCCTTGACGGATTAACCTTGGGGTATCCACTAACGTGGGCGTCTGACCCTGGGTCTGTGCCCTGCGGACCTGGTGGCGGCTTGCTGTTAAGCGGCAGCGTTGGGAACTGGGGCAGTAGCAGGCGTCAATGACCATAAATTTAAGCATTAACCTCGGTCCGGGTTTGGGGGTGGGACGTTACGATCAGAACAGCAGCTTAACGCATTGCCAATTTAATACATGGCCAATTTAAGGCATTACCCATCATCAAGGAGTTTCTAGTCATGCGAGTGGGTCTTAAGGTCGCCCTTAGCGATGCCAATCTCGATTTAACGCAAGCCAGCAACCAGCGCCAGCTCGCGATCGCGATCGCGGCCCTGACCCCCGATGGTGCCCGTACCGCCCCCCTGAATCTTTGCCTGATTCTGGATCACAGTGGCTCTATGCAGGGACGCCCCCTGGAAACCGTGAAACAAGCCGCCTATCGCTTGCTGGAGCAACTGACTCCTGAGGATCGCATTTCGGTAGTTGCGTTCGATCACAAGGCCAAGGTCCTGGTCGCCAACCAGGCCGCCAATAACCTAACGGCCCTGAAGTTTGAAATTGGCCGGTTAACGGCGGATGGCGGAACCGAGATCGATGAGGGTCTCAAGCTGGGGATTGAAGAACTGGCGCGGGGTAAGCAAAATACGGTTTCCCAAATCCTGTTGCTGACGGATGGGGAAAATGAGCATGGGGATAACGATCGCTGCCTGAAATTAGCGGAGGTGGCTGCTCGCCAGAACTTCACGGTTAATACCCTAGGATTTGGCAACCATTGGAACCAGGATGTGCTGGAAAAACTCGCCGATGCGGGCGGGGGTGCCCTTGCGTATATCCAACGCCCGGAAGCCGCGATCGCGGAATTTAGCCGCCTGTTCAGTCGCATGCAGTCGATCGGCCTCACCAATGCGCACCTACTCCTGTCCCTGTCGGCAAGTGCCCGTCTGGCCGAACTCAAGCCGATCGCCCAGGTATTGCCCGAAACGATCGAACTGACCCCGCAAATGGAGGCGGATAAGCTAGTGATCCGGCTGGGGGATTTGATGATTGATGCCCCACGGGTCGTGCTGGTTAACCTCTACCTCTCCCAATTGCAGGAGGGACCCCAATGCCTGGGACGGGTGCAGGTGCGGTATGATGATCCGGCCATTGGGCAGACCGATCTCCTATCCGAGGGGGTAGCCGTTGAGGCGATCGGGATGCGCCAGTACCAACCCCAACCCAATCCAGAGGTCCAAACCCACATCCTGGCCCTCGCCAAGTATCGCCAAACCCAAATTGCCGAAACCCGGTTGCAACAGGGCGATCGGGCGGGTGCCGCCACCCTGCTTCAGTCGGCGGCGAAAACAGCGCTGCAAATGGGCGATCGCAATGCTGCAACGGTCCTTCAGGAAAATGCGACTCGCCTGCAAACGGGTGAAGACCTATCGGAAGCCGATCGCAAGAAAACTCGCATTGTTTCCAAAACCATCCTGCAACCCTGAGCCGCCGTTTTAAGCGGGGGAATTGCTGTTAAAATCGCGACTACGAACAACAACGATCTGACTGTTTAACCCAATCCATTAAGTGTGTCGTGACGACGTTAGAACAACAACGATCTGACTGTTTAACCAGATCTATTAAGTTTGTCGTGACGACTTTAGTCGTCAAAGCACCGTATCTGAACTGTTCAAACGGCGTCTAAGACGCCTGTCACTCTCCCCTCATCCCGCGCTAGCTCAACTGCCGCTGTCGATCACTATGAGTGTTTCTCCACCCCCTGCTTCCTTGACCCTCGCAATTGTGGGTGATGTCCATGAGGCTTGGGGACCGGAGGATGGGTGGGCGCTACAGCAGTTGGGGGTTGATCTGGTGCTGTTGGTGGGGGACTTTGGCAATGAGTCGGTGGCGACGGTGAGTGCGATCGCCCAGTTGGCCCTACCGAAGGCGATCGTGCTGGGTAATCATGACGCCTGGTATACCGCGACGGATTGGGGACGCAAAAAATGCCCCTACGATCGCACCCAGGAGGACCGGGTTCAACAACAACTCGACCTGTTGGGGGATACCCACGTCGGCTATGGTTTTCTAGACTTTCCCAGCTTGGGTTTGAGTGTGGTGGGGGGGCGTCCCTTTAGTTGGGGGGGACCCCAATGGCAACACGCCCGATTCTACCGCGATCACTATGGGATCACGGACTTTGCAACCTCCACTGCCCGGATTGACCAAGCGGTCCAGCAAACCTCGACGGACACGATTATTTTCCTGAGCCACTGCGGTCCTCAGGGCCTCGGTGCGCAACCCCATGATCCCTGTGGGCGTGACTGGAAACCCCTGGGTGGGGATTTTGGCGATCCCGACTTGGCCGCTGCGATCGCCCTGACCCAACAGAGGGGTAAGCACGTCCCGCTGGTCGCCTTTGGCCACATGCACCACCACCTGCGCCATACCCAACAGCAGATCCGCCGGATGCTCCATGTCGATACGGCTGGCACGGTCTACCTCAATGCGGCTTGGGTGCCCCGTGTTGTTAAGACAGCACACGCATGTCGTCGTAATTTTTCGCTGGTGCGTCTCCAGGGGCGGGTTGTCACCGAGGCGGCGGTGGTGTGGGTAACGGCAACCGGGGCGATCGTGGCGGAAGAGGTACTTTACCGGAGGACAGGCGCAGCGATCGGGCGTATGGGAAGATGGGCAAACCCAGCTCCCCGTAGCGTGTCTGGCATTCTGTATGACGGTTAGTCAATTTCCCTGGTTTTCCAATCCTGCCCCCATGCGCCCCACCCCCCGTCCCTTACCAACCCTGGGGAATCCGGCCCTATGGGAAATTCTGCAACAGAAAATCGCCACTAGTCCCCAGCAACGGCTTACTTTTGCCGAGTATATGGATTGTGTGTTGTATCATCCCCAAGCGGGCTATTACGCAACCCATGTCCAGCTAGGGATGCGGGGGGATTTTGTGACGGCGCCCCATATTGCCGCAGATTTTGGTGAACTTTTGGCTGGCCAATGTCTAGCGATCTGGGAAAGCTTAGGCAAGCCGGCATCGTTTACCTGGGTGGAAATGGGAGCCGGAGAGGGTGTACTCGCGCGGGATATGTTGCGAGCGCTCCATCAGCAAGCACCGACCTGTTTCGCGGCGCTAGCCTACTGCATGGTTGAGTCATCGGCTTACCTGCGCGATCGCCAACGCCAAACCCTTCAGCCCCTAGGCTCCCTCGCTGATCGCGTCTACTGGCAATGCCTGGAAGACTTGCCGGAGAATAGCATTACGGGCTGTTTTTTCTCTAATGAATTAGTCGATGCCTTCCCGGTTCACCAGGTGATTGTCCAGGCTGGGGAACTCCAGGAAATCTATGTGACGATCGCACCGGGCCGTCATGAAACTGAGCCACGGTTGCAGGAAGCGATCGGGGACCTCTCCAGCCCCGCCCTGCGGACCTATTTCGATCGCCTGGAGATTAACTTGCAATCGGGGCAATATCCCGACGGTTATCGAACTGAGGTCAATTTAGCGGCACTGGATTGGTTAGCAACGGTGGCTAGTCGCTTACAGCAGGGGTATGTCCTGACGATCGACTATGGTTATCCCGCTACCCGTTACTATCATCCCCGGCGACCCCAGGGCACCCTGCAATGCTATTACCAGCAGCACCACCATAATGATCCCTATGTTTATATCGGTCATCAAGATCTCACGGCCCATGTTGATTTCACCACCCTGCAAGTTTGGGGTGAAGCGCAGGGATTAACCCCGATCGGCTTTACGCAACAGGGACCCTATTTAATGGCCTTGGGGCTGGGCGATCGCCTGAGTGCCTTGGCTAATAACCAAACGTACCTCACTGGCCAGAAGTTAAACCAGTTGCTCCAACGACGACAGGCCCTCCATGATCTGATTAATCCCCTTGGTATGGGGAACTTTGGGGTTCTGCTTCAGGCCAAGGGGCTAGGGGCAGTGGCAACAACAGCATGGCCACTTCGCTCAGAAACCATCCCATTACCCTGAGCCAGACATTAACCTTGAAATTAACCTGGTCATGTTCGGAGACGCTACGCGAACAAAAAACAATTGTGGGATAGGCATCTTGCCTACCCCTGAGACAGCCGAGTCTTCGATAGACTCAGACGGCTATCTCACGTTCAATTTGTGATCTAATGATACTGGAACTTAACGCAGAATTGTACCCCTATGACAACAATACCCTTACCCTCTCAAACGGATCGGCTGAGGTCTATTTTGCACTGGAGATTGAGTCTGAAGTTCGCCATGAATATCGGAATGGAGAAATTGTACTCATAACTGGGGGAACTCCTACCCACAACGAGATTAGTAGTATTTTCAATGCGCTGCTACGCGTTGCCCTTAAAAGCTAGCCTTATAGTATTTTTGTGGCGGATCAGCGGTTGTGGATTCCGGCGGTAAATTTATATACTTATCCCAATGTCATGGTTACACCGCGTCCAGCTGATTTACAACCAGGACGTGATGTAAGGATACGGTGATGAAACCCATTCTGATTGCAGAGGTATTGTCCGACTCAAGGCAAGGGTACGATCGTGGGGATAAATTTACTGCCTACCGCACGATTTCCACGTTTCAGGAATCCTTACTGATTGACCAGTATCACTATCATGTTGAGCATTATCAAAAACAGGCGGAAAATCAATGGTTGTTGATGGAATATCGTGACCCTGATGCCAGCTTTACGCTGCAATCGCTCAAGGTCACGATCGCGCTAGGGGATCTTTATGAGGCGATTGTGTTCTAACGCGGTGGTAGCACCGGGTATCTCGCTGACTCGCAATGCTGGGGGGATATCCACGGCGGGAACACCTGGGATGACCTGGAACGGCAGAGATCGTCGCCACTCTGGTATCGTGGGAAGATGTGCAAACCCGTTGCCAGATGGTGATCTCTGAAGCTTGTTGGTTGAATAGCCCCAGGGAACGGCTGACTGGGCGACGGTTTCTTGGTCCATCCCTTTATTTCCTATGAACGCAGCAGAACCTCCTATTCAGCACTTTCGCTTTGATCGGCAACTGTGGCATCGATTTATCGAGATCGCCCAGCCCTACTTTTATCCGACCAATCGCGGCAGTACCTGGATATTTGCTGGGTTACTGCTGGTATTACTGGTCGTGGTGGTCAGCCTGACCTTTTTCCTGGCGGTGGGCCTCACCCTGCTAGGTAAGTTGCTGTTCCCGACTTTTTTCACCGATCTGGCGGGGGGATTGGTTACCCAGGTCAATGGTCTTCTCAATTCGCCCATTCCCTATATTGCCCTAGGGGCACTGTTGCTCAGTGGGCTAATTTTTGCGTCCCAGCGGCGTAAACTTCGGCAGCGGTGGCTGCAATGGGTGTTGTTGGGGCTGCTGCTCTTCCTCTCGTTTGCTGTGAATGGCATGAACGTCATTCTCAGTTTTGTTTTCCGATTTATTGATAATGTTCTCGTTGATAAAAATGAGGCCGCTTTCTGGCAATTTTTGTGGGTTTATGCTGGGGTGTTGATTATTGCCATCCCAGTGATTGTTTTGTATCGATATGTTCGCCTGAAATTGGGTCTATTTTGGCGAGAATGGTTGACCAAGGATTTCCTCGATCGCTATTTCGATAACCGCGCCTACTACGAACTGGACTCTAATGCCGCAAACGTAGAGGTAGATAATCCCGATCAGCGGATTACCGAAGATATTAAATCCTTCACCGGTACTACGCTTTCATTTTTGCTGGATATTTTAGATTCTATTCTGACGCTGATTTCATTTACGGCAATTCTCTGGTCAATTTCGCGGCCATTGACGGGGGGATTGATCGTGTATGCATTGGCAGGAACTGCGATCGCGGTTATTGCTGGAACCAAGCTCATTCGGATTAACTATGACCAACTCCGCCTGGAAGCCAATTTTCGCTATGGCATGGTCCATGTACGCGATAATGCTGAGTCTATCGCCTTCTATCGAGGTGAGACTTTAGAAATCCAACAAGTCGTACAGCGTCTGATTGCTGCCCTACGCAATTTTGATTTACTCATTGTCTGGCAAGCCATTATTGATCTTTTTCAATATGGATATAACTACTTTGCGCGATTAGTCCCCTATTTAATTGTTGCCCCCCTGTATTTTTCAGGCAGTGCTGACTTCGGGACGATCGGTCAATCCTACTTTGCCTTTAGTCAGGTCCTGAGTGCGTTGTCGTTAATTACAAACCAAATTCAGGCGATCGCGGGGTTTGCCGCCAGTGTCAACCGTTTGGGAATGCTCGATGAGGAACTCGATCAACCGGGTCCCGCACCCGATAGCTCTGATCACCGTATTGAAACCCGCATTGCTCCCCGCATTGCGATTGAACATTTAACCCTCCGCACCCCCAATTCAGAACAAACCCTGATTGAAGATTTGTCGTTAGATGTGGGTAATGTCGATCGCCTGTTGGTCGTGGGGGCCAGTGGGTGTGGTAAAAGTTCTTTTCTACGTGCGATCGCGGGCCTGTGGACTAATGGCGAGGGGGTGATTACCCGTCCCGATTCCCAGGAGATGTTGTTTTTGCCCCAGCGTCCCTATATGCTGCTTGGCAACCTGCGTGAACAACTGATTTATCCCAACCTGCGCAGCCACATTAGTGATGACGAAATCCAGGAAGCCCTGCAATTAGTCAACTTGGAAGGGTTACCGGAACGATTAGGCGGGATGGAGATTGTCAAAGACTGGCCGTCCGTCCTTTCCTTGGGGGAACAACAGCGGCTTGCCTTTGCGCGGATTCTGTTGTCTCAGCCGAAATACGTGATGCTGGATGAGGCTACTAGCGCCCTGGATGTGAAAAATGAACGCCAACTCTATGAACTTCTGAGAAGCCTTGATTTAGTCTATATCAGTGTCGGCCATCGGCCTAGTTTGTTGGACTATCACCAGGTGGTTTTGGAGTTGGGTACCCAGACCGGTTGGCAACTTTGGCGTGCGGAGGAATATCGCTTTAGCCTCTAGGTGTTAGCACAATTTTCGCTGCTGTTGTCAATTCCTCGCCCTTATGCAGAGCAACTTATTCACCGCTGTTTTATTGCCACTAGCGCTAGCAATTGTCATGCTAGGGATGGGACTCAGTTTAGTTCCAGAAGACTTTAAGCGAATCACTCGTTACCCCAAGGCGGTTGCTGTGGGTGGAGTCTGCCAGGTCTTGCTGCTGCCGCTGATTGGAGCCTTGATCACACTAGTCGTGCCCATGCAACGGGCGATCGCGGTGGGTCTGCTTGTTTTGGCTATCTGTCCTGGCGGGCCTTCCTCTAATCTTGTTACCTATCTGGCCAAGGGCGATGTTGCTCTATCGGTGACGCTGACGGCAGTCAACAGCATTGTCACCGTGTTTACCATTCCCCTTTTTACCAATCTGGCACTCCAGTATTTCCTGGGCACAAGGGCTGCGATCGCCCTACCGATTGGCACGACCATGCTGCAAATTTTCCTGATTACGCTCTTGCCGATAGCGATCGGGATGGCCATTCGTCACCAGTTTCCTGACACTGCGCGTCGCCTGGAAAAGCAAATGAGCCGCCTTGCGGTTGGATTATTAGCACTGATTATTTTTCTGTTGCTGGTAAGGGAAGGCAGTAAGCTCCCCGGATTCCTGATGCAGGTGGGGATCGGCGTTGTATTGCTTAACCTCGTGGCTATGCTAGCCGGATTACTTGCAGCCAAGCTATTTCGACTGCCACTGGCTCAACAGATCTGTATCGCTATTGAAGTCGGCATTCAAAATGGGACGTTGGCGATCGCCATCACGGCTGGCCTGCTGGACAACCCCGACATGGCTGTGCCTGCTGCCGTTTATAGCTTGTTGATGTATGTGACTGGCTTTGGCGCTATCCGCTATGGTAGACAAGCCATCGGTAGCGTGTCTACCTAAAAGGACCGAATATTCGCGATCGGTGCCAATCTTATCGCCCCTCGCCTCGAAAGTCAATTGACGATCAGGATGCTAACAATTTGAACCAGATTAGGACAGTAACCAAAATCAAGATCGTAGATCGGTTTCAGTCCCGCGATCGGGATTCTAATAATTTGAACATAGAGTTGTTTAATGCCCTAGGATCATTTCAATTGCCGTTTCAGTCCCGCGATCGGGATTCTAACAATTTGAACCGCCGGATTTCCACAACGCCATCGCCGCGTTGCCAGTTTCAGTCCCGCGATCGGGATTCTAACAATTTGAACGGTCAAATCCCTAGGAAAATCTAGGGTTCTTTGCCCCCGTTTCAGTCCCGCGATCGGGATTCTAACAATTTGAACTACAACATTTTGGCTGAGTGCGTTGACATCTATCGCGTTTCAGTCCCGCGATCGGGATTCTAACAATTTGAACTTCTGAGCTAGGGCCTATGCTTCCTGCGGATCTTCGTTTCAGTCCCGCGATCGGGATTCTAACAATTTGAACCCCGGCCATGTACTCGCCCGTTTCAAAGAATTCAGCAGCGTTTCAGTCCCGCGATCGGGATTCTAACAATTTGAACTCATGACAAGCAAGGTCGGTGTGTCCTTATTGGCGACGTTTCAGTCCCGCGATCGGGATTCTAACAATTTGAACGGCGTAATGTGGCCCCCATTGCGTTAGGCAGTTTGGTTTCAGTCCCGCGATCGGGATTCTAACAATTTGAACCTGCTGACTTCGAGGCCGCCTTGCGTCCCCATGCCGGTTTCAGTCCCGCGATCGGGATTCTAACAATTTGAACAAACGTAAGAAG
>NZ_JBRCAD010000140.1:0-33415 GCF_053493415.1 Trichothermofontia sp.
CGAGTGGGGGAGTGAGTGGTGAGTGGGGGAGTGAGTGGTGACTTTAGTCTTCAAAGCACAGTTTGTAAAGCACAGTTTGTAGTGACGACTTGAGTCGTCGTGTACGGCGGGAGGAGGTTAATGCTGGCGTGTGCTCGCCGACCCTCACCCCAACCCCTCACCCTGGGGCAGCGGGACCGAAAACCTTGATTTCTTAGCGACTCCTCCTCGCCCATTTGGGGAGCGGCGGCTGGAGGGAAGGACAATTGTCTAGTGATCGAATTCATGCTAACGCTGGGTAAACCGTAGCCTAGATTACTCTTCAAGCCATCAAAGTTTGCTGTTGCCGCGATCGATAACAGGTATTAAGAATCCCTGGTTTTCCCGTGAGCGAACGAGGTATCTGTGATAGGTTCTTAAGGATATTACTGTCGATCGCACCCAGTACTAACTACCGTGGCACTTGATAACTACGAACCAGGGGACTTCTACGACGAACTATTTGAGGCCAAGGGCAAACCGCGTCCCGAAGCCGAGTTGCTGGTGCAGCGCCTCAATTCCCTCTCCCTAGACGAAATCAAGCAACGGCAGCAAGCCGCCCAAAATGCCCTGTTTAGTTTAGGTGCAACCTTTAATGTCTATAGCGATAACCAGGGGACCGAGCGGATTCTACCCTTCGATATTATCCCGCGTATTGTGGCTGCACCCGAATGGGACTACCTGGAACGGGGCTTAAAACAACGCATCCAGGCCCTCAATTTATTCATTGATGACGTTTACCACGACCAGAAAATTATTCAGGATGGGATTATCCCTAGGGATATCATTGAATCTTCTAAAGGTTTTCTCAAACCCTGCATCGGGCTAAAGCCACCGGGTAAGATTTGGTGTCATATTACGGGAACGGATCTCATTCGCGATCGCGATGGTCAGTGGTACGTTCTAGAAGACAATTTGCGGTGTCCCTCTGGCGTTTCCTACGTGCTGGAAAATCGCCGCATTATGAAGGGCACGTTTCCCCAGGTTTTCCAAACCCTGGCGATCAAACCCGTTGAGGATTATTCCAGCTACCTGGTTGAAACGCTCCTTAACCTAGCGCCGCCCCACCTGGATGACCCGACCGTCGTCGTTCTCACCCCAGGGATCTACAACTCCGCCTACTTTGAGCATTCCTTCCTGGCCCAACAAATGGGGGTGGAATTAGTCGAGGGGCGGGACTTGGTCGTGGAGGATGGTTATCTCCAAATGCGGACCACCAAAGGGTTACAGCGGGTGGATGTGATCTACCGTCGGATTGACGATGACTTTATTGATCCCCTTGTCTTCCGCTCCGACTCGCTGCTGGGAATTCCTGGCATTATGGATGTTTATCGCTCTGGTCGGCTGGCGATCGCCAATGCCCTGGGGACGGGGGTCGCGGACGATAAGGTGATTTACGCCTATGTCCCTCAGATGATTCGGTACTACCTGGATGAAGACGCCATCCTGCAAAATGTCCCCACCTACCTATGCTGGGAAGAGCAGCAACGGGCCTATGTCCTAGAGCACCTGGATCAGCTAGTGGTCAAAGCCGCGAATGAATCGGGGGGCTACGGGATGCTGATGGGTGCCCAGGCCACACCCGCCGAGCGGGAGGAGTTTGCGCGGCGAATTCAAGCCAACCCCAGGGGCTACATTGCCCAACCAACCCTGTGTTTATCCAGGGTGCCAACGCTGCTGGATGGGGATTTTGAAGGATGCCATGTGGATTTACGTCCCTATATCCTCTATGGCAAGCAGATTTATGTAAATCCCGGTGGCCTCACCCGGGTGGCCCTGCGGCGCGGGTCGCTGGTGGTGAACTCTTCCCAGGGTGGCGGCAGCAAGGATACGTGGGTCGTTGCCTCCTGAGGCCGGGTGGCAGTCTACCGATCTGGTCAGGTGCAATCGCCTAAACCACCTGATAGATCACATTAAAGGTGACCCAGGTGCGGACATCCAGGCTATAGGTATCGTTGTTACTGGTGAGTCGGCCATTGGCCACGGCAGCTTGCTGCAAATCCTGCAATACCGCTTGGGCCACTTCCAGCGGATTCGCTAGGGGGGCTAGCCGTTGGCCGTTGGCGATCGCGGGCATCCCTTTGCCCAGGGCTGTCATCGCTTGTGAAAAGGGGGCATGGCTCCCGATCAGGAACAGTTCCATTTGCCCTTTAACGCCAGTCACCACCCAGGGAGAGGGCGTATCGATCGCCGGCAGGGTGATGATAGCTCCCGGTGGAATTACCTGATCCTGAAGGCGTGGGTGTTTATCTTGGGGATGGGTCTTCAGGCTACCGGAGAGGGCGATCGCATTGCCACCCGTATCCAGGCCCAGCAGTAGGTAATAGATGGGAGCGCTGCTGTAGTTGTAAAGGGAGTAGCGAACCTGACTGCCGACTGGCAACTGGAGAGCTGGCCCCGCCAGCGGCAGCGGACTCGCCGTATCCGTTGCCCCCACTACCAGGGGAGCTTCTGGCGGCAGAGGCACCCGCTCGGTTGATTGCTGGTAAACCAAGCGATCCGGACTCACCTGGGAAATCGTTAAACGCAGGCCCAGTTGGGATGAGGTGGGATTACTGGTCAAGCGCAGGTACTTCGCCGCCAGCAGGGTTTGTAATTGCGGCGCAAGGCGATGCACTGCCACCTTCACGGCTTCCTCCCCCGCCACCAGGGTATTGGGAATCACCTGCCGTCCGATCGACATGAGGCCGTAACTCGCGCGATCGAACAAAAATGCCAAGTTAGGGGTAGTCTCCGCCTGGGGCGCGGCTGGGGACGTTGCGGACGGGGTCTCCGGGCGGGTATGTTTTTTCGGTAGCAACCCGGCGACTAGGGTTGGGGAAAGTTGACTGACCCGCCCAAACAGGTAATCCGCCGGCTGATCCGCCAGGACGGTGGAAACGGTGGTCAGGTTGGAAAAAGCACTGGTGGCGTCCACCCGTTCAATCCGCTCTAGGGTACTGTCCAGCCCCACCACCAAATTCATCTGGCGAGGCAAGACCCGCACCGACTCCTGAAGCAATTGCCCCACAGCCAGGGTCGGCAGACGCTTTGCCTGGGAGGGGGTATCACGACCATCAGGGCCAAGCTCGGTGCTTCTTACCGCTTCCTCGGTCGCCACTGTCTCAGCCGCGAGCAACCGGATACGGGCCAGCAAACCGGTACGGGACTGGAGGTGTACCTGAACTGGTGGCGTGAGGTTGGGGTCCAACAGCGTGAACTGGGAATGGGCACCGTATTGGGCGAGCACTAGGGGTGGTAAGCCCGCCAATTGGACCTGCCCCGTTTTGCCATCCCCCTCCACCGCCACGACCACCGCATCGGCGCTGGCACCGGGTGTCCCTGACAACGCGGAAGCGGCAGTCGCGATCGGGTTTGGCACGTAGTAGGGGGTGCTGCGAGTGTCCCCGCTGAGTTGGGGCGTTTGGGTAATCCCCACCACCTGTTGCATGGCTTGGCGGGTGGCCGCAAAGCTGGTCACGATCGTGGTGGCAGGCAGCAGGTGCCACAGTTGGTGAACCAGGCTAGCGGTCAACAAACCGCTGCTAAAGCCATTCCAATCAACCTCAAAGGCATTCCCCCCGATCGTGGGCAAGAGGGTCGCGGCAGGGAGTAGCGAGGTGGCGGCCAACAGGGTACCCGGAAACTGCTGCCAGTAGGTTGCTTGCCCCTTTAGCTTCGGATTCCCAGCCTGTTGGCGCAGGCTAGCTTGAACCGCTAGGGCATCGGGGGTGAGGTGGCCAGTGATGGGATTGAGGCGCGATCGCACCCGCAGGTTACCGGTTAACGCGGTTCCCACGCCCCAAATGGGCAACTCATCAGCAGTAATCACGGTGTCGTTAAAGTCAGACAGGCTGTAGTAGCTTGTATCGAGGACCGTCGTGACCTGATCGGTCCGTAGCGATCGCAGCAGCAGATAGAGGGTTTCCTCAACCAGATCATTAATAGTCGGTGTCTCCAGCGGATTGGCGGGGGATAGGAGGCCATCGATCGGCACTAAACTCAACTGCGGCGAAACGGCTGTGGCCGGAAGATTGACTAAACTGCCATAACCACTAAAGTGGAGCAGGACCACATCCCCCGGTTGGGCCTGCTGAATAAGATGTTCCCTAAAGGCAGTCTCAATACCCGCACGGGTTGCCTGCTGATCGGCCAAGGTCAGAATATCGGCAGGCTGAAACCCAAAACGGTGGATCAACAATTCCCGCTGAAGTGCCACATCCGTCTGGCAACCCTTCAGCGTCAGATCGGTTGTCGCTGTCGCATCCAGTGCTTTAGCGGGATAGGCATTAATCCCAATCAACAAGGCCAACTTGCGGTTGCCCGGTTTTGCGAGTGCCCGTTGGTAGCGATCACTCAGCAACGTCAGGGCCATCTCACTGATGGCCGTTGCGGCTAGGACACCACCTGTTTGCTGCAAAAAGGTTCGTCGCTTCATGATCTGCCTTATGTCAGTGCGGTGAATTCAACCTTCACCCCTCGCAATCCAAAATTCACGCTAGTAAACTGCCATGCGAAACAAGGATGGGTTGTCGGTTGGTGTTGAGCTGGCGAGGCCCAACACACTTACTGGCCGGCTTGGGGCGCACGGCGTTTCACCCAACCTACCCAATTAAGCTTGACAGAGGACCAGACCAAAACTCAAATAACCAACGATAAACTACAAACCTTAAAATCCCAACGACACCAGGGCGATCGCCTTGCCACTCGATCGGTGCACCAACGGAGGGAGGATTTTGCCCTCACCCAAGGATTGCCCCCCGGCCAGTCCTCCCACGAAGCACAGCCAGCCTTTGACTAACGTTCCAAGAGTTGCATGGCCTTGGCTAATTCAACAGCTACCTCTGGGCGGGAAAACTCTGGGGGGGGCAGTTCGCCACGGCGTAGCATTTCCCGCACCTTAGTGCCCGACAGGTGAATCCGTTCCTCGGGCAGGCTGGGGCTAGTTTTGGTGGTGGCCATTGCCTGGGTGCGGGTGCAATAGAACGCATGTTCAAATTTTAACGGCACAATCCCCAGTGCGGCTGGATCAAATTCATCGAAAATATATTGGGCGTCGTAGGTCCCGTAGTAGTCGCCCACACCCGCATGATCACGGCCCACAATGAAGTGGGTGCAACCATAATTCTTACGCACGATCGCGTGGAAAATGGCTTCACGGGGACCGGCATAGCGCATCGCCGAGGGATTGATCGCCAGAATGACCCGATCCCTGGGGAAATAGTGCTCCAGCATGATCTCATAGCAGCGCATCCGGACATCGGCAGGGATATCATCGGATTTGGTCGCCCCCACCAGGGGATGTAGGAACAAGCCATCAACAATTTCCAAGGCGCATTTTTGAATATATTCATGGGCGCGGTGGATCGGGTTCCGGGTTTGGAAGCCCACCACCGTTTGCCAGCCCTTTTCCTGGAAGAGCGCCCGCGATTCTACGGGATCAATCTGATAGGTGGGAAAGCGCGGATCGGAGTCGCGTTGCAGTAGCCAAACAGGTCCCGCTAGATTAACGGGGCCTTGGTCATACACCACCCGCACGCCGGGATGTTTTTCTTCATTCGTGCGATAGACGTGCAGGGCCTCGTGCATTTTGTCGTAGGTATATTTCTCTGTGAGTTCCAATACCCCAACAAAACGGCCTGTGGCATCATCGAGCCGGACCAGGGTGCCGATCGCTAACCGTTCCGCATCCGCCTCACTCACCGACAGAGTCACCGGAATCGACCAGGGCAAGCCATTGACCAAGTGCATCTCGTTGACGACGCGATCGTAATCTGCCTGTCCCATGAACCCGGTCAGGGGGCTGAAGCCGCCGATGGCAATCATGACGAGATCGGAAACCGCCCGCTCATCGAGTTGAACGCGGGGTAGATGCTCCGCTTTATCTAGCCATTCCTGGCGTTGCTCAGGGGCAGCAAGGCGATTGATCAGGGTGCCCCCGTGGGGCGCAATTCCGTACTTTTGCTGGCTCATGGGTCTGTTGATGGGGGTAGTCCAATCCAGTGAGGGCTATGTTTTCCCATCCTACCAAGCAGCGGGACGAGCGAACCCAGTCGAAGGCGAAAGGGGAATGGGATAGATGCCTCACCCATTATTGAAGAAGATGTCTAACACCTTGAACACGGCTGCTAGACAAGGCTGAAATGTTAGGCTGAAACCAGTGCGCCCAATGACGATCGCCATGCCCCAATCCCAGTCCCAATTTCCCCCTGCCCTCAACGTCATGCCACCGCGTGAAACCCTGCCCACGATGTACGATCTACCCAGCGAAGATCCAGAGGAGCCAGGATTGCCCGACGAGTTTCATGCCCTGCAACCCCGATTGTTGCAGGAAACCTGCCAGTCCCCCCTGTTGGGCACAGAAGCACTTTTTTGGGGCACCGATCTAAATCTGTACTATGACTGGCAACATCCCCTCTGGCACAAGCGTCCCGATTGCTTCCTGGTATTGGGGGTAAATCCGGCTACCTGTCAGGCGGAGTTGCGCTGGAGTTATGTGTTTTGGCAGGAGCAGGTCGCGCCTTTCCTCGTGATCGAATTACTCTCCCCTGGCACTGAAGATGATGATTTGGGCCGCACAACGCGCGGGAGCGATCAGCCACCGACCAAATGGGAAGTCTACGAGCAAATTTTGAAGATTCCCTACTATGGGGTGTTCGATCGTTATGAAAATCATTTTCGTCTGTTCCGGCTGCATACGGGCTGCTATGAACCCGTCGAGTTGATAGAACCCCGCTTTTGGCTGCCGGAACTAGGGCTAGGATTGGGCGTGTGGCAGGGCGTGTATAACGGTGTTGAGGGCCTGTGGTTGCGGTGGTATGACGGGGAGGGGCATTGGGTGCCGACGCCAACCGAGCAAGCTGCTGCCGATCGCCACCGCGCAGAACGGGCTGAGCAACGGGCTGAGCAAGAACGGCTACGGGCCGAACAGGCCCATCAACAAGCTGAGCAAGAACGGTTACGGGCCGAACGACTAGCCGCACAGTTACGAGAGCTAGGGATTGATCCAGAAGCAGGCTAGTACAGCATCAACCTTAGGAGGTGTACTCTCGACCGGCGCAGCCCAGCGGGATTAGCTCCCACTCACTCTGAAGTTCTGCTGAAGGGGCTTGGAGCCTATCTGCAAGCCGATACCCCTGCTCCAAGTCATGGCCCGTTGAATTACTCTTGATTCGAGTTGTTGTCCGGGCGGGGCGCAGTAAGTTTTTCCCACGCTGCCTTAGCCGCTTCCGTAATCCGATCGCCCAGGTCTGTCACTTCCCTGGTCACCCAATCCCAATTCTTTTCCGTTTGCGATTTAATGAGATCCAGGGTTTTATCAATCCCTTCGGGATCAACAATGCGATTTTCTTCAACAGCCTTGGTAGTTTGCTGCACAAAATTTAGATAGGCTTCCCGTGCTTGGTTAACCGCCGTTTCATACGCCTTTTGGGTAACAGCGGTGGCTTCCTTAACCTCCGCCTCAGTTTTACGCTTCAACGCTTCGATCAATTCCTTCGTGGCTTGTTTCAGCTCGTCGGGTTCATCCTTTAGCCGGGTTTCCACCAATTCGTTGGTTTCTGGGCTGACTTCCACGATCGCCGATTCCTTGGGTACTTCTGACTCAGCCATTGCTCATTTCTCCTAGCAAGCGTAATGGTTCACTTTCTAGGGTAGTGTATCGCACCCAGGCTGGGGGACGGCATTGGCCCGGATGCCCCCATTAGGGTGAGGTCAGTACCCGTCGCCGCAGCGACTCGACTCGCCGCTTAGCGATCGCATTATTCGGTGCAAAGCGCAATGCCTGTTCGTAGGCTTCTAGGGCTTGGGCCAGTAATTGCTTTTTCTCGTAAGCATTGGCCAGGTTATTGAAGGCGACCACGTACTTGGGATCACGCTTGATGGCCTCCTTGTACTGGCGAATCGCCAGGTCGTATTGCTCCTGGGAGAAGTAGGCAAAGCCAAGGGCATTGTAAATGCGGGATTCTTCCTCTGGTGGGGTTTGGCCTGCCTTAAGTGCTTTCTGGAATTGGGCAATTGCTTGACTGTACAGTTTTTTGCTCAGGTAGATACTGCCCAATTCGTAATATTCCTGGGCACTGCCCCGATCCTGGGACAGCTTAGAACGCAGCACAGAAAGGTTGCCTTCCAGCTTGCGGGTCCGCAAAATTTGCCGAAAGACAAACCAACTTGTCCCTGCCAGTAGCGCGACTAGCAGACCCAGATAAGCCGTCGGTAATAAATCACCCATTGGTTTTAGTAGCTATGGGGCAAGGGATGGTGAAGGTTGTCTCCCACAGTCTGAGGAGAGAAAACAACCCCCAGCCAACTCCCTTAGGCGGATGCAGGGGTGGCAGGATAAACACTCACCTGCTTGCGACTTTTGCCCTTGCGCTCGAAGGTGACCACACCGTCAATGAGGGCAAATAAGGTATCGTCACTTCCCCGTCCGACGTTATTTCCCGGGTGGAATTTGGTCCCGCGTTGCCGGATCAAAATATTGCCTGCCCGGACAGTTTCGCCCCCATAGCGCTTGACGCCGAGTCGTTGGGCGTTGGAGTCGCGTCCGTTGCGGGTACTGCCGGTTCCCTTCTTATGAGCCATGTTGACCTGCCTCTTCTAACAAACGTCAATTGCTTGTAGCTTGTACTTTAGCGAATTTTGGTCGCTATCCATCCATTGGCTGCCTCCCGATCGCGATGGCTGGCAACCGCTGGGTTTGAACATCCAGGCTGACCTTAGGCCTCCTCGGTTTCGACCGTAACGGCCACGGGGACGGCTTCCTCGGTATCTGCTGTTTCTGCGGCAGCGAGGACAGTCCCGTTCAGGTGGATGGCTTCGATCATCAGGCGGGTGAGTTCCTGGCGATGGCCTTGCTTTTTACGAGTTTTCTTTTTGGGACGCATTTTATAGACAATCACCTTGCGTCCACGCCGATGGCCCATCACCTTGGCCTCAACCGTGGCGGCGGGGACGATGGGTTGCCCGATCGTGACTTCGCCCTCATGTTGCACCAAAAGCACACGATCAAGGGTCACCGTTGCCTCATCGTCAACCGCAAGGCGATCGACATCATAGAAGCGTCCCGGCTCCACCCGTAACTGTTTTCCGCCTGTCTCAATAATTGCGTAGGTCATGAAATCACTCCAAAAAGCAGCCGTACAGGTCGCTGACTGGCCTGGAAGTTGCCTCACCAGCGTTTTCCACCTGATCCGTGCTATTAATGTCCAGTCCTCTATTCTCAGCAATAGGGGGAGTGACTGTCAAGCAAATTATTTTGACCCCGGGGGGTTAGGCGTCCTTGCCCGCACCACTCTCCCCAAGGACTCATCCTGTCTGTCACAAAGTTAGGGGACTGGTGGCACAATATGGCTTGAGATCTTGCGTCTGTTGGAAGCAGCCCGAATGTTTACTGCCCTCACCTCCCCCCTGGCCACTGCCCTGATTTGGTTTATGGCCGCGTTTGTCTTTTCTAGCTTGGTTGAGTACTGGATGCATCGCCTTATGCACGCCTCCGAGAAAATCGGTGCCCGCCATCGGGATCACCACCGCCGCAATGAGGGGCAAGGGGTACTGTGGGAGTTCCGCGACTATGTGCGGGGAAGCTTTATCGCCATGTGTATTCCCTTTCTGTTCTCGATCGCCGCCGGGAGTGGTTGGTTTCTGGGAGCCTTGGTATACGCAGCCTTCTCGGCCTATGCCCACCAACTTCAGCACGAAAACCCCACCAAGTGCTTTTGGATGAAGATGCCCGTCCACTATGTCCACCACAAGTATGGAATGTGGGAACACAACTTTGGCCTTGGGGTTGATTGGTGGGACCATCTCTTTGGGACCTATAAACCAGTTCCCTGGCCAACGGAAGCTGAAACCTGCCAACCGGCAAGGGGTTACCTCCAACTGCGGTGGTGGTAGTTCGCATCCCGCAGATGGCTGAGTACTCAAGCTGAGTACCCCAAGGAAGTTACGCCCTAGGGAGCCACGGTTGCAGCGATCCTGCTTTTTGCACCTGATCAGCGGGTGGATTTAATGGTGCTCTGGCTGTCCGGCGGTGGCGGGGTGTTCACTGAACGGGGTATCCCCGATCGCTGCCGGTGGACTTCCCGCTTGATTGGGGGGAGCGGCAGACTGCGTGACCTGAGGTGCCACGGTCGTGGGGGTGGACGCGGGGGCAGCAGGGGGTAAGGGGAAACGGGTCGGCGGCATTCCATTCGACTTGGCCACATCCAAAGCCCTACCTAGCTTGCTGACTAGGGGCAGGGCTGTCTGGGTCTGGGAGACCTTGCGGGTGAGTTGGGTGAGGGCCTGTTCTGCCCGGTCAATACGATGCTTCAGATCCTGGGCCAGGAAACTGATCGGCACCTCCTGTGGTAGAGGGCGGGACAGCTTTTGATTTTCCGATTGGACAGCATTATGTTCCTGGATAATTGCGTCCAGATGATGCCAGATGCCCTCGGCACTTTCAACCGTTGTTACTAAGGAGCGGGCGGAATTTGTCCCACGTTGGGCAACCTGGGTTAGATCTTGAATTCGGGTCTTAAACCGATAGACAAATTGCTCTAACCGTTGGCTGATGTCCAGCAGTTGGGCTGCGAATTTACTAATATCAGTTGTAATGCGACCGAAATTACCCATTTGCTCCGTGGACTGGTTGGCCGCAACGGTGGCTTGGACGGCTAAATGCTGAACTTGCTGGCTAATTTTTTCGATCGCGCGTGAATTCTCTTGAAAACTATCGAGTTCCAAGTGTAAGGCTTGGCCAGTTTCCGTAATGGCCAAGATATTATTGCAGATAGCCTGAACCCCTTCCAATGCCGTTTCTAATCCACTCATATTTTCTTGGGCCAGGGTGCGACTGATCACGTCTAAACAACGATGGACTTGCATTAATTGACGAGAATGATTGAGATTTTCCAGCTTTTGAAGCTCTAAGGCTTTTTTGCTTTGAGCAATTTCGACTTTTTGCTGCGCAATTATCTCGGTCTGGCTGGCATTGGTCTTTTGCTCTTGTTCTAAGCGGGTGTGGTACTCCCTGATGATTAATTTCTGCTGTTGGACAACTTGATTAACCGCCATGAGGATTTGGGATTGGGCCAAGAGTAGGACTTTGACATCAATGAGAGCGATCGAGAGATCCCGCCGCTCAACCACGATCGGTTCGTATATTGCCTCTGGAGGCCGTTTGAGGGCCATACGCACAGCCGCATCAATTTTGCAGGTATCAGGTAGTTGTAGGGGTTTAAGGTTATACCAGGCCAGGAGATGGGCAATGGTGCGGGGAGGTGCAGACGGTTGCAGGGGTGCCCAACCTTGCCCAGCCTGAAAGGTCGATCGCGAAACGATCCCCACCAGGCGGGAGCCTTGGGTGACAAGAACGCCGGGTAGATGTGGATCCTGCTCGAACTGGTGGGCGATCACCTGGAGGGGTTGCTGGCTGTCTAGGGCAAGGGTGTACGCCGGTAGGGCACGCAACGTTGAATCCGGGCTAAGCTGGCTGAGGGTAGGTATCATTTTCGCAGCGACTCCCAATCCAGGGTTGATTCAGTCTTCACCGACAAACAGTAGCTACCAGGATGCCTCCCCTCCTATTCTACAGTGACGGATTTTGCCAGGTTGCGGGGTTGATCCACATCCAGGCCCCGCCGTGCCGCAATGTGGTAGGCCAACAGTTGCAGCGGGACTACCGTCAACAAGGGGGACAAGAGTTCATCCACCACCGGAATGGGTAAAAGGCGATCGAACACTTCACCGGCATGTTCATCTTGGCTGGCCGTCACCCCAATCAGCAGGGCATCCCGCGCCTTGGCTTCCTGGGCATTGGAGATGACCTTCTCGTAGACCGCGCCGGGAACCGCGATCGCCACTACGGGTACTTTGGCATCTAAAAGGGCGATCGGACCATGTTTCATTTCCCCGGCGGGATAGCCTTCGGCGTGAATATAGCTGATTTCTTTGAGTTTCAGGGCACCTTCGAGGGCGATCGGGAAATTAATACCGCGTCCGAGGAAAATAAAGTCCTGGGTGTCAAAGAATTCGTGGGATAACTCTTCGATATAGCGCTCCTGGCTTTCCAGAATCAGTTCCATCTGGGCGGGCAGTTGCCGCAGCCCGTCGAGGATTTGGGCGATCGCGGTAGGGGACAAGGCTCGCCGCCGGTACGCTAATTCCAAGGCAAGGCAATAGAACGCAATCAACTGGGCGGTAAAGGTCTTGGTCGCGGCCACACCAATTTCAATCCCGGCGTGGGTGTTGATCATCTGCTCGACGATCGTCGCCAGGGTGCTATCGGTGCGATTGGTAATGCCCAGCAGGTGGGGCTGGTAATCGGGCGGCTGATCCTGGCGGCGCTGACGTTCCATCTCTAAGGCGGAGAGGGTATCTGCTGTTTCCCCTGACTGGGTAACGCCGATCGTCAGGGTGTGGGGCGTTAAGGGCGACGGGGCATAGCGAAATTCTGAGGCGTAATGCACCTGGGTGGGAATGCCCGCCAACTGCTCCAGCAGGTATTTACCCACCAGCCCCGCGTGCCAACTGGTGCCACAGGCGACGATCTGGATATGGGCGAGTTGCTCTGCCCAAGCCGCCGGCAGATTGAGATTCAGGGGAGACGTATCGGATTGCTCTGGTGCCCAATCGTCCCGCAGGTAGGCTTCCAAACAGGCCCGTACCACCCCCGGTTGCTCGTAAATTTCCTTGAGCATGAAGTGCTTAAAGCCCTGCTTTTCCACCAGAATCGGGTTCCAGTTGAGGGTGCGGGGAAATTTCTTCAGGCGATCGCCCCCAAAGGTATACACTTCAACTCCCAGGGGGGTTAACCGCGCCAGTTCGCCATTCTCCAGCGACAGCACCGCACGGGTATGGGCCACGAGGGCTGGGGTATCCGAGGCGCAGAAAAATTCGCCTTGACCAAAGCCGATCGCCAGGGGAGCCTGCTGCCGCACGGTGATCAACTCATCGGGATAATCCGCACAGACCACCGCGAGGGCAAAGGCCCCCTCCAACTGGTTCACCGCTTGCCGCACGGCTTCCAGGAAGGGGGATTGATAGCTCAAGGATTGGCCCTTGTCCGGCACAGGGTGGGCCATGCACTCGGCGATCAGGTGGGGGATGACTTCGGTATCGGTTTCCGAGCGAAACTCATGGCCCTTCGCTTTCAATTCTTCCCGCAGTTCTCGGTAATTTTCGATAATGCCATTCTGGACCACGGCGATCCGGTAGGCCGTATCCATGTGGGGGTGGGCATTGTATTCTTCTGGTTTCCCGTGGGTGGCCCAGCGGGTATGACCAATACCCAATCGTGCCGGGTTGTCTTGGCCCGCAAGCTTATCTTCCAGGTTTTGCAGCTTGCCCTTGGCCCGGACACATTGGATTTGGCCCTCATGCACCGTGGCAATCCCCGCCGAGTCGTAGCCGCGATATTCCAGCTTGCGCAGCCCTTCCAGCAGGATGCTGCTGGCGGCTTGGGTACCGATATAGCCGACAATGCCACACATACGCAACTGCCTCCTGCCCGATCGCTCGCTGACACTCAGGGTGTATCGTTTCCATCAGCCCATTCTGCCCCGAATTTTTTGATTTGCAAACATAAGGGGGCAATCGGGGGCGATGGCTAAAACCCAAGACCTGCCCTGCGATCGCGCCACAGCATCGTGCTAATTCGTATCAATGGAAACATTCTTCACCCGCGACCCGTTAGCTCCGATCGCAGGGGATCACTTAGCTTGCGGGGATTCTGGCGAAACACGCGGTTTGGAAGTACCAACAACGTGGGAAAATTTTTCAGCAGCCTTGCTTGGCCCCGTGTTGACGTTACCCTGTGTTTACCTCGCTGAAACCGCTATGCAGTCCTATCTGGCCGCCGCTATCCAAATGACCAGTTCGCCGGATCTGGAAAAGAATCTGGCCCATGCCGAAGATCTAATTGACCTGGCTGTGCGCCAAGGGGCCGAACTCGTCGGTTTGCCGGAAAATTTTCCGTTCTTGGGCACGGATGACGAGAAAGCAGCCCAGGCGGAACGGATTGGGCAGGCGAGTGAAAAGTTTTTGCAAACAATGGCTCAGCGCTATCAAATTACGCTCTTGGGGGGCGGCTTCCCGATGCCGACGCCGGACGGCAAGGTGTATAACACGGCCCAATTGGTGGGACCCGATGGCCGGGTGCTGACCCAATACCGGAAGGTCCACCTGTTTGATGTGAATGTGCCAGATGGGAATACCTACTGTGAGTCGAAGACGGTGGTGGCAGGTAAGGATCTGCCGACGGTCTATGATTCGCCCCAGTTTGGCAAGTTGGGCTTATCCGTGTGCTACGACGTGCGCTTTCCGGAACTGTATCGTCACCTATCCCACGCAGGTGCAGAAGTCCTGTTTGTTCCCGCTGCATTTACCGCGTTTACCGGCAAGGATCACTGGCAGGTGTTGTTGCAGGCACGGGCGATCGAAAATACCTGCTATGTGATTGCGCCCGCCCAAACGGGGAAGCATTATTCCCTGCGCCACACCCACGGCCACGCCATGATTATTGATCCCTGGGGGGTGGTGCTGGCCGATGCCGGGGATCAACCAGGGGTGGCGATCGCTCAAATTGATCCGTCCCGTTTGACTCAGGTGCGGCGGCAGATGCCTTCACTCCAGCATCGGGTGTTTGCCTGAAGGGCAGGACGGGGCGGCGCAGGCGCGGTCTATGAATCCCTTAGCGATCGCGCTAGCGTCTCCGTAGGAGAATCGTGATGATGGCCCACCTCAAGGCCAAAGAAACCTGTTGCATCGGGGCGATCGCCAGCGTTAGCAACGGATTCTAGCCAAACACCTATATCAGAAAGGGGGCGATCGTGCGATGGTGATTACCCCCTATCCAATCGCTACAATAGCCCTAACCGTAGCCCTCACTGCTTGTCATGCCTCCCACAACTTCACCCCCTACCCCCTACCTCAGCCTGGAGGACTATCTTGCCTATGACGATGGCACCGATACCCGCTATGAATTGGTCGATGGAGTCTTAGTCGCAATGCCTCCGGAATCGGATGAAAATAACGATATTGCCAGACGCTTACTGTTTGAATTGGCAAAGTATTTCCCGGCGGCACTACTCGCTTATAAAGATACAGAGATTGAGGTGATGGGGCGACGGGCACGTTGCCGGTTACCGGATTTATTGGTGCATACGGAAGCGTCCAAAGCGGCACTGGCGGGCAGGGGGCGCGCGACGATTACGTGGGAGATGCCGCCACCGGCCTTAGTGATTGAAATTGTGTCGCCGGGTAAGGCGAATCGCGATCGGGATTATCGCTACAAACATACGGAATATGCGGCGCGAGAAATTGCTGAGTATTGGATCGTTGATCCAGAAGAACAGCAAGTGACGGTCTGCCAATGGGTGGAGGGTCAGTATGAGGATACGGTGTTTCGGGGTAGTGAGCCAATCCAGTCGGCAGTGGTGCCTGATTGGGTATTGACGGCGGCAGATCTTTTGGGCCTAGGGGCACCCAAGGCGGACAGTTCCTATTAGGCGGAAACCCATATCCCTTACGTCACCCGCCGCGATCGCAGGGCTGCAAAACGGGGCATTAAGGTTTACGACCGGGTCGTTGTGATGGGCTGCCTGCCAACGACGGGTTGTTCGCCAACATTGATGTGGTGCTGTCGGTGAAGTTGGGTGCGGCAGGCTTACAAAGTTCCGCAAATTCTGCGATTCCGCAAATTCTGCTTTGAGAAGGGGCGATTGTATGCTAGGATGATAATCCGGTTCGGGGCGTAGCGCAGCTTGGTAGCGCACCACTTTGGGGTAGTGGGGGTCGCTGGTTCAAATCCAGTCGCTCCGATTGACTTTCAGGCTCAGGACTCTCTCAATATAGGGGTTCTGAGCTTTCTAGTATGGGTATATCTGGTAGCTGTATCAGATCACTAGGTTTTGCCAGTGCATGGCTTCCTAGAGCAAATAAGCTATGACCGGGTTCTCGATCGACGATCAGGCCTAGTGCCCTGTCAACTTAGATTTCGCTAGATTAGGTCAAATGTAGTGAAACCCAAGAAGGTCAGCAAACGTGTTGGGTCTCGCCGACTTGATGCCAATTTAAGAGCAGATTGAAGACCTGCCTATGGGGATGGACTAACTCAAGTTCAAGTCCTTGATCACTTGCGCCTGCTAACACAGATTGCATTGAAAAAAGAATGCGATCGGGTCGCAGAGAAGCTGGCCTAAAAGAGGTAGGCTCAGGTTCCGCCGCTGGCAAGATTGCCATCTCTAAGGAATGGCTTACCCCAACCGGATGCATCTTTGACAACACGGCGGAACAGATCTAAAACCCCTCGCCCAGAGCAGGCGAGGGGGTGAGGGCCTTAGCGCGATCTAATTAGCGTTTATAACGAGCGATGAATTGGTATTCCACATCAGAGGCCAAGAGAAGTTCCTGTACCAATTCCTTGGTCAGCATGCCAGAGGTTTGAATCAGCGTGGCGACACAACCCGTCCAGCCCGTTTGATGATTGGCCCCAATCCCTGATCCCGTATCCCCGTGGAAATATTCATAGAACAGAATCAGATCTCGCCAATGGGGATCGGTTTGGAATTTTTCCACTGCCCCATAGATGGGGCGGCGTTGGTTATGGTCCTTGAGGAACAAGCGGGACAGCCGCTCACTCAATTCCTGGGATACCTCTAGTAGGGTCATCTGCTGCCCCGAACCCGTGGGACACTCAATCTTAAAGTCATCCCCATAAAAGGCATACAAGCGTCGCAGGGCTGAGACAAACAGGATATTCACGGGCATCCAGACAGGACCGCGCCAGTTGGAATTGCCCCCAAACATCCCCGTATCCGAATCCCCTGGCACATAGGCAACACGGAAATCTTGGCCGTCATGGTGGAAGACAAAGGGATGATCCTGGTGGTAGCGGGAGAGCGATCGAATCCCATAGGGGCTAAGGAATTCATTTTCATCCAGCATCCGCGTCAGTACCCGTCGCAGTTTGTCCTCCGTAAACAGGGACAACATCCGCCGACCGGCCAGCCCCGCTTGGTTGGGCAAGTGCATATTCACCGTCAGTTCCGGGTGGCGGCGATAAAAGTCGGTGGCGCGTTTGACAAAGTTAGGCAGCTTGACCACATCATCTTTACTAAAGATAGCCACCGCTGCGAGGGGAAGTAAACCAACCAGCGATCGCACCTTCAGGCGCACAGCATTACCATCGGGGAAGCGTAGGACATCATAGAAAAAGCCATCCTCTTCATCCCACATTTCGTCGTGGTGATCGCCTATGCGATCCATCGCTCCGCCGATCCACATCGTATGTTCAAAGAACTTGCTGACAAATTCTTCATAAAGGGGATCATGGACCGCTAACTCAACGGCAATCCGTAGCATTTGTTGGCTGAAGAAAACCATCCACGCCGTCCCATCCGCCTGCTCTAGGTAGCCACCCGTTGGTAGGGGCGAACTGCGATCGAAGACCCCAATGTTGTCTAATCCTAAAAAGCCGCCTTCAAAGACATTGTTGCCATCCCGGTCTTTCCGGTTAACCCACCAGGTAAAGTTCACCAACAACTTTGAGAAGGCATACTTGAGGAAATCTAAATCGCCCTTACCTTCGTTACGAGCCTTATCCAATAGATAAATTTGCATTGTCGCATAGGCATGGACGGGGGGATTGACATCACCAAAGTTCCACTCATAGGCCGGAATTTGATCATTGGGATGGAGATAGTCGTTGCGCAACATCAGATCCAACTGTTCCTTGGCAAAATCAGAATCCACGATCGCCAAGGGCAACATGTGAAAAGCTAAATCCCAAGCGGCAAACCAGGGATATTCCCACTTATCGGGCATGGAAATAATGTCATCACAAAGGACATGGAACCACTCCCCATTGCGCACATGCTGGCGTTTATCCCGCTCCCACGGTGAGACATTCCGTTCTTCGAGCCATTTATCCACGTCGTAGTAGAAATACTGTTTTGTCCAGAGCATTCCCGCTAGGGCTTGACGCCAAACATTGATGCGATCGGTATCCGCTTGCAGTGAGGGGGGAATAATCGCGCCATAAAAGGCATCGGCTTCCTGGCGGCGGGTTTGCACGATTGTGTCGAAATTAGCGAAAGGACTCCCGATCACACTCACCGCTTTACGGGCTAACCGGAGACGAATCACCGATGTCGCTCCTGCGGCCACCGTGAGGGTATAGTGGGGCGCAACTTTGGTCCCTTGGGTGGCGTTCACCGCATCCGTTAGGCCGTGGACCACGTAGTTATTAATGCCATCTTTGGTGTAGTGACTAGCATTGGGCGTCGCAAAGAGGCGGGCATTGTTCGTTTCGTTTTCGGTGAAGAGTAACGGGACCTTCTGACTCCCAGCGGGAGACGCGTCACAGTAGAAATAGTAATCACTCAGCCATTGTTGAAAGAGGTGATCGGTGTGGTGGGCTTCGACGATCGCCGTCTGGGCTGTGCTGGCATCCTTCAGGACCGGTTTGGAGCCGCCATCTCCCCAAGACCAAGTATTGCGGAACCAGAGGGTCGGCAGCACATGGAGCGGGGCTGCTTCGGGTCCCCGGTTACAGACCGTAATCTGGATGAGGACATCTTCCGGACCCTCCTTGGCATATTCGACAAACACATCAAAGTAGCGATCGTCCGCAAAGATCCCCGTATCTAGTAATTCATACTCTGGTTCGTGGCGACCGCGATCCCGATTAGTCTTTACTAAATCTTCGTAGGGATAGGCCGCCTGGGGATATTTGTAAAGATATTTCATATAGGAATGGGTGGGCGTACTATCCAGGTAGAAGTAATATTCCTTCACATCCTCGCCATGATTGCCCTCACTGTTAGTTAACCCAAACAGGCGTTCTTTAATAATGGGATCTTGGCCATTCCAGAGCGCTAGGGCAAAGCAAAGTACCTGGTGATCATCGGAAATCCCTGCCAGCCCATCCTCACCCCACCGGTAGGCCCGCGATCGCGCTTGATCATGGGAAAAATAGTCCCAGGCATTACCATCGTCGCTGTAGTCTTCCCGTACCGTTCCCCACTGTCGTTCACTCAGGTAGGGACCCCACTTCTTCCAAGGGGTTTGGGGATCACGGGCGGCCTTCAGTCGGGTTTGTTCAATGTTCATAGTAAACCTGAGATATGAGTAGAAGTTAGGACCAGTACGACTATCACGTTAGCGAGTAATGGCTATCGTTTAGTACCGCCCCAAATCATAGCAATCCTATTCCTAGCTGATGTCTTTTACGTCAATTTTTTTAAGATTTACTTTCAGCGCTATTTCTATTCAACTTAGCTGGTTAATCACTAAATTAATATTAGTTAGTCTACCCTGTATCAACTTCATGATTGCAACTTCATAATTTTCATGATTGAACTTCATAATTGCAACTTTATGATTGGGATAAATTTATGCGGTTGGCCACCGCTCACACCTCACTGCTCCCTTGCTTGGGGGAGTACTGGCCACGATCAGCGTGGGGGTTACCAGGGGTTCACCGCCGATTATTCCTTGCCCCTTTGCAGTTTGGGGCCAGTAAGGTACAACATGGAGAGCCTTGCGCTCGGACCCTGCCCTTGGGGGGCAAGGGAACCGGGAGGATCGCAGGGATTTTATCCGTGAGTCGAGGACTTTACAATGGCGAGTCCAAGCGTTCGTAGCAGGGTTGCCCATACCAAACGTTCTGGTAAGCGGTTGCGTCCCAAAGCCTTACCCGTCAGTTGGCGGCGATTGAGTGCTTGGACGATCGAGCTGGCGCTGATCGGGATCAGCATGGCTCTCCCCTGGGAACTGGGCCAGCAAGCCAACCAGCGTTTTCAGGGGACACCCGTCCCCCTGAATCCAGTGGTAGTCACTGCCCAGGAGTCGATCGCCCAAACCCTAGCGATTCCCCGTCGTCAGCCCGATCGCCTGGTTGCTCCCCTCACGAATCTGTTTTGGTCCAGCGCCCTCCTCTTACCCGTGCTGGTGGTGGGCTGGCAACTGTATGCCCTCGCGCGAACGGGGCAAACCGCGCCTAAACGCTGGTTAGGGCTTCAGGTGGTTGATGCCGCCGGGAGTCCCCCTGGTATGGCCCGATCGCTACTCCGGGAAGTGGGTGGCCGCTGGGGCGTTCCTGTGGGTATGGCCTACTTGGTGTGGCGCTACACGGGGGCGTTCCCCGACCTACGCATTTTGATCATGCTGGTGGGGGCGTTAATGACGGTAGCTGGCAGTGTCGCCTTGAGCGATCGCCACCGTCGGACCTGGCACGATCGGCTGGCGGGCACCTATGTGCTGACGGCCAGTGCCGGACAGCGCCACCATGCCCCCCCCCGTCCGGCGATTCCCTGGCAGTGGTCTGATCCCGTGGCCAGTTATCGATCGGTGACCGTTGACAGTGGGCAGAACGGGCCGGGGCCAGCAGCGGCAGTTCCCCACTGGCGTGACCTCCAGGAGCAGGCCGCCATCACCTCGATCATCCTGGCTCCAGAAAGGCCGCACCGCCAGGGACTTTGGGCATGGATGCGGCAACATCCTGGCCTTACCCTGCTGATTGTCTTGCTCTCCAGCCTGACGGCGGTGCTGGGGACAGTGGTGGGCACCCAGTTTTATATCCAGGGGCAAACCAACCAGCGGGAACTTCAGAACCAGGACAATGAGGT
This sequence comes from Trichothermofontia sp., assembly GCF_053493415.1. NCBI lineage: Bacteria > Bacillati > Cyanobacteriota > Cyanophyceae > Leptolyngbyales > Trichocoleusaceae > Trichothermofontia > Trichothermofontia sp. The sequence continues at coordinate 20,607 of NZ_JBRCAD010000140.1, forward strand.
CTTTCTCACGTTGGTACGTCTGCTCAGCCCCAATTCGGATGCCGGGACCGATGAACGGCAGGAGGCGATCTTGGCCCTGGGTGCCCTCAATGCTGGGGGCCAGGTGCGTGAGCCACGGGCTGTCCCCCTACTGGTTGATCTCCTCAGCCAGGAAACCCAGGCCCCTTTAATGGAAACCCTGCACCAGGCCCTTGTCAGTACGGGTCCCCCGGCCCTGCCCTATCTGCACCGCCTGAACCGCACCCTGCGCAACGACCTGAGTTCCCTCCGGTTCGCGGCGGCAAAAGAAGCCCAAACCTTGACCTTGGATCGGCTACAGGCGACCCAGCGGGCGATCGCCAAAATCCTGATTCTCTATAGCGGTCAAATTCGTAACCTCGACCTCAGTCAGGTTCACCTCAGCCAAACAACTTCGCCGACAACCCAGTTCACCCTCAATCTCGACAAGGTAGACCTGGCGGGGATACAACTGCGGGGGGCGGCGCTGGTGGGAGCCAGCCTCCGGGGTAGCCGCTTCTATGGGCTAGGGGCCGATCGCCGCTGGGGTACGTTTGATGACTGGATTGCCGATCTGAGTGGGGCGGATCTTAAGGAAGCCGATCTGGCGGGCGCGTTCCTCAGTCAGGCCCTCCTCAAGCGGACCAGCTTCATTCGCGCCAATTTACAAAAGGCTGATCTCAGCGGGGCACACTTGACCGGGGCCAACCTCAGCAGCGCTGACCTGAACCGGGCTAACCTGGAACGGGCGCTGCTCGACCAAGCCAGCTTCACGGGGGCTGATCTTGGTAATACAAACCTGACCCAGGCCAACCTCCAGGGTGCCCAGATGAGCCAGGTAAAAGCCCTCGGTGCCCAACTGCCCCAGGCCAATTTAACCGCCTCGGAATGGCAGGGAGCGGATCTCTCAGGGGCCAACCTCCAGCGGGCCAATCTCCAGCAGGCCAATCTCAGTGCAGCCCGATTAGCCGGAGCCGATCTCCAGGGTGCTCAGCTTCAGTTGGCTCGGTTACACCACACCGACCTCAGTTTGGCCGACCTGCGGGGGGCGAACCTGGATGATGCCGATTTCTATCGAGTCATCTTTACCCAGCCGACTTCGGTCACCAGCAATGAGTTTGTGCGTCCGGCGAGTGATACCAGCCTATCGACGATCGTCCAGGGGGTGAACTTTGCCAAGGTGCGTAACCTCAACCAAACCCAAATTGATTACATTTGTCAACACGGGGGTATTCATCCCCAATGTTGGGCATCCACTGCCCAGTAGGCAGGCGATTAACCTGTCCAGAGGATGGGGCAAAATGGCTAACATTTGCTAAGGTAAACCAGTCGTTAGGGAACACGGTGATTCGTTAGGTCGTTCGCCCAGGTTCATCCCCCTAATGAGTTCCCAGTTGTAGTGATGTTTCGATGTGAAGAAGGAGCGGCAAATGCGATATCTCTACCGTCTTGGTTTTGGTCTGAGCGCGATCGCTGGGGCCAGTCTGGCCGCGATCGTCAGTCTCCCTGTGCGTAGCTCCCCGGTCCACGCCCAGGCCGCCTATGGCAGCTACGTTGGGATTGGATTTTCCGGTGGTCTGACGGAAGGGGACACGCATGGGGGGGCTGATAGTGAAGATCGCAAGAGTGCTGCCGTCTTTAGTACCCGGTACAAGATTCTAGAGGTCCCGATCTCCCTGCGGACCCAAACACTCCTGTTTAACCCAACAACCGCTTTTGTGCCAACGGTATCCTACGATTTCCCCCTCAGTTGGCAGAGTGATGCCTATATTGGCGTGGGCTATGCCTTCTCCAAGGGTGAATCCCCTTCCCCCGTGGGCAACAAAAATGCCTTTGCGATCCAACCCGGTATCGACTTCGCGCTGCCTGACTCGAATTTAGTCCTATTTGGCAATGCCATTATTGCCTTTGATGCCTATCGCGAAGCCGGGGGGGCTGCCGTTTCCCTGCAAGGAGGGGTCGGCTTGAACTTCCGATGATGAGTGCCTAGGGCAGCCAAGATACCAATACCCGCCGGTAAGTCACCGTTACTGTCCGGAGCAAGCACCGGGAATAGATCGTCCAGTGGGCTGTGGACCTAGCGCCGATCGGCGTGGAGGCACAGTCGGCAATACCTGCACCTGTGTCGCAACTCTTGCAGCTTTGGAATACCTGTCAGCGCACAATCGGGCTAAGATAGCCTTGTGAACAGCGATCGTCACGATCGACGTTAACAGTTTATGACGATTTTCGGATAGCTGTTCGACCCGTAGGTGGCTGATTCGTCCGGTTGTATGAAGTTTTGCTGCAATCATACGACTTTTGCAACGGCCTTCCCAGGCAGGGGTCACACGGTGGTACGATCGGAATTCAACGCAATCCCGACCGAGTTACCGGGGAAAAGTCCACAATGGTCAATGTCTCTGCACCACCGGCCCACAAGCCATCCAAAGTTGAAGGTCTGAAGGAACGTAGCCATTATCTACGGGAACCTGTCGCTACCGAGCTGTTGCAGGATACCACCCACTTTAGTGAGGATGGGGTGCAAATCCTCAAGTTCCACGGTTCTTACCAGCAGGACAATCGGGATAACCGGGTGAAGGGGCAAGAGAAAGATTATCAGTTTATGCTGCGTACCCGCAGCCCTGGTGGCCTGATTCCGCCCCAATTATTCCTTACCCTCGATCGTCTCTGTGACGAATATGGCAACCATACCCTGCGGGTGACCGATCGCCAGGGGTTCCAGATCCACGGCATTCTCAAGAAGAATCTCAAAACCGTCGTGGCGGCGATCGTGCGCAATTTGGGATCAACCCTAGGGGCCTGCGGCGACCTCAACCGCAACGTGATGGCTCCGCCCGCGCCCTATAAAAATCGCCCAGCGTATCAACACGCCTGGGACTATGCCAACCGGGTGGCGGATCTCCTGACCCCACAAACAGGGGCCTACTACGAAATTTGGCTGGATGGCGAAAAAGTCCTCAGTGGCGAAGAACATCCGGAGGTAAAACTGGCCCGCCAGCGCAACCTCAATGGCACCCTATTGGCCGATCGGGAAGAGCCGATCTACGGCACCCAGTACATGCCACGCAAGTTCAAATGTGCCGTGACGGTGCCGGGGGATAATTCGGTGGACCTCTACACCCAGGATTTGGGGTTGGTGGTCTTTTGCAACGATCAGGGTGAAGTGGAAGGCTTTAATGTGTTGGCCGGGGGGGGGCTGGGGCGGACCCACAATAAGGCAGAAACCTTTGCCCGCTTGGCCGATCCCATTGGCTATGTCGATCGCGCCGATATCTACGATTTGGTGAAGGCGATCGTGGCCACCCAACGGGACTATGGCGATCGCAGCCAGCGTCGCCATGCCCGCCTCAAGTACCTGATCCACGACTGGGGAGTCGATCGCTTCCGGCAAACCGTCGAACGCTACCTGGGCAAGCCGCTGCAACCGTTCCGGCCCTTGCCTCCCTTCCAGTATTTGGACTTTTTAGGGTGGCATGACCAGGGCGATGGGAAACGCTTTGTGGGGATTTCGATCAATAACGGTCGCGTTAAAGATGACGGCACCTGGCAACTGCGCACGGCACTCCGTCAAATTGTTGAGCAGTTCCAGTTGCCGATGCGGCTCACCCCCCATCAAAACCTGATCCTAACCGATATCGAGCCAGCGATCGAACCCAAGGTGCGGGATATCCTGGAGCGCTATGGCGTCCAATCGGAAACGATGATCGATCCCCTCGTGCGATCGGCAATGGCTTGTCCCTCTCTGCCTACCTGCGGTCTGGCGATCGCCGAAGCCGAACGGGTTATCCCCAGTGTGGTCGGTCGAGTGCGAACTCTGCTGGATCGCATGGATCTCAGTCAGGAACCCTTTGTGATTCGCATGACTGGGTGTCCGAATGGCTGCGCCCGTCCCTACGTGGCCGAACTGGGCCTCGTGGGCAGCGCCCCTGATGCCTATCAAGTCTGGTTGGGCGGGGCAGCCAATCAAACCCGATTGGCTGAACCCTACCTGGATCGGCTACCGATCGCAGACCTAGAGGCCGAGTTAACCCCCATCCTGACCTACTTTAAGCAGTCGCGCCAGCCCGGTGAAGGCTTTGGTGACTTTTGCCACCGAGTGGGTTTGGAGGCGATTCGTCAATTCCGAGCAACCTTTATGACCCTAGACACCTCCCTGGAAATTCACGCAAGCAATGGCCATATCGCAATGGCGGAGGCTGATGCGCCGAAACCCCCTGCGAAAAAACGCCTGCGGCGGCGAGTCGATGTCGCTGATCCCATCTATCAACGCCTCAAAACGGCAGCCGAACAACGGGGAGTATCGATCGTAGAATTGGCAACAGAAGCGATTAATGCCTACCTAGGCCCTGAAGCTTGACCGAGGTAGGACCGTGCGCTTTGACCTGGTAACCCTGTTCCCAGAATTTTTTGATTCGCCCCTGCGATCGGGGTTACTGGGGAAGGCCCTAGAGAAGGGGATTGCCACGGTCCACCTCACCAATCCCCGTGACTTCACCACGGACAAGCACCACCGGGTTGATGATGAACCCTATGGGGGTGGGGTGGGGATGCTCATGAAGCCGGAACCCCTGTTTGCAGCGGTTGAATCCTTGCCAGTCCTGCCCCGCCGGGAGGTCATCCTAATGACCCCGCAGGGGGAACCCCTGCGCCAACCCGTCCTCCAGCAGCTTGCCGCTGACTACGACCAGTTAGTGGTCCTGTGCGGGCACTATGAAGGTGTCGATGAGCGGGTCCTGCATTTGGTGACGCGGGAGATCTCGTTGGGGGATTTTGTGCTGACCTGTGGGGAAATTCCGGCCCTGGCCCTACTCAATGGGGTGATTCGACTGCGGCCAGGAACCGTGGGGAAGGCAGCTTCGCTCAAGGCCGAAAGCTTTGAAGATGGGCTGTTGGACTATCCCCAGTACACCCGTCCGGCGGTGTTTCGAGGCTGGCCCGTGCCGGAGGTGTTGCGATCGGGCAATCACTCAGCGATCGCCGCTTGGCGACACCAGCAGCAAATCCAACGAACCCAGACCCGCCGCCCGGACCTCTATGCCCGCTGGTTGCAACAACACCGTTTGGAGCGTGAGGAGTGAGGGACTCGTATTGCTATCCCCGCTTCTCACTTCTCACTTCTCGCTTCTCGCTTCTCGCTTCTCGCTTCTCAGTTCTAAGGAACCGGACGCAGGCGGGTTAATTTGAGCTTAAAGGGACCGCCCGCCGCCTCACCAAAGGCCCGCACCCGCACAATGTATCTGTCCGTTTTTGTAATTCGGGTGAACAGAAGGGAATTAGTTGTCCCATCTGGGCCATCATCGTTTTCGCCCACAGTGGTGCCATCCGCAGCTAGGAGGGTGACGATCGTATCAAAACTATCGGAAGACAAGTCGATCGCGAGCTGATCACCCGCCTGTAGATTTACGACATAATCTCGCGCAAAGCCACCCTGCCCCGTCGGAATATCCTGGGCAGAGAGCGTGTCGGTGACCTCATTATTGGCAGGCATGGGGATAGGGTTATACAACCGGGATTGGGCCGGAGCCGCCAGACTGGTTACCCCAACGAGAAGAAGGCTGCCGGGTAAACACGCTAAGGCTCTGAACCAACGACCACGAGGCTTAACCGACAAATAGGTAAAATCCATAGGTTTCGGTGACATCATGCAGAGTAGCTCGCTCCAGCATGGCCTAATTTTAGGCACACAGCAAGGGAGATGCCCTTTTATACAAGCGGCCATGACGCTGTTCCGGGTGTCTGAGCCGTCGCTTTTGGGTTGGGACAGGGCAACGACTCCCAACCCCAATGACAGCCCTTCCATACTTGGTGAGGTATAGACAAGGGGCTTAAGCCCCTTGTTCACAAGGCTTGACGGTACTTCATGAAAGAGGGAAGGGCTGTAATCGAGGTACTCTCAAATAAAAAGCCCTAGTGATCACACTAGAGCTTCAATATTACTACTCAAAAATGAAAAACTTAGTCGTGGCTGGGATGCGACTAAATCACCTTAGTAACTGCGCGAGAAACTGTTGTTCCGACGCCCACCACCAAAAGAACCGCCGCCACTCCGGTTTTCACGGGGCTTAGCCTTGTTGACCTTGAGATCACGGCCCATCCACTCGGCCCCATCCAGAGCCTCGATCGCGGCTTCTTCTTCCGCATCGGTACCCATTTCTACAAAGCCAAAACCCCGCATCCGACCCGTTTCCCGATCGGTGGGCAGTTGCACCCGCTTAACAGAACCGTATTCTGCAAATACAGAACTCAGATCTGCTTCCGTAACTTGATAGGAAAGATTACCTACATAAATCGACATAACTTGTCTCCAAAACCAGGAAAAACGCAGAGAGTGAAATTTCGGAGAGAAGCTTGTCAGTGAAAAAACGATGAGAACCCGTTCGTACTAGAAACAACTGCTGCAACCGATATTTACCTCGTCTTGGGGATTATAGCATCTCCAGAAAGTTCGAGGCAACCGTCCTGCCTGGAGACGGTTTACAGCCCTTCCACGCTTGGTGAGGTACAAGCAAGGGGCTTAAGCCCCTTGTTCACAAGGCTTAACAGTACTTCATTAGAGAGGGAAGGGCTGTAAGGGAACGAGCGATCGAGGCGTATCCATGAGAAAATGGTATTTTTGAACTGAAAGGCGATGGCCAAATCACGTAAGCTAGAGGAGCTGACGAGCGCCCTTAAGCAAATTCGGGATGATCCAACCACGACGGACGGTCAAACGGTTTTGCGCCGGGTTTTGCACAGTAAACAGGGCGTTGCGATCGCCCAAGCCGCCAAGTTAGTGGGGCAACTTGAGTTACAAGATCGGGTGCCGGATTTGGTTACCGCGTTCGAGCAGCTCCTGCAAAAGCCCCAAACCACCGATCCGGGCTGTGTAGGGAAACAGGCGATCGCCGAAACCCTTTACCGTCTGGACTATCGTGACGCGGCCCTTTTCCTCACGGGCATTCACCATATGCAACCAGAGCCGGTCTGGGGTGGCCAGACTGACACAGCCCCCAAACTGCGGGGGACTTGCGCCCTGGGCCTTGTCCGCATGAACTATCCCGCTGTGATGATCGAGTTAGCGGATCTCCTGGCCGATCCGGAGCCGGAAGCTCGTGTGGGTGCGGCCCGCGCGATCGCCTATAGCGATAATGATCAGGGGGTACCGCTCCTCCGTTTACGGATCAAACTGGGGGATACCCCTCCCCTATTATCAGAGTACTTCGCGGCTCTTCTTAAGCTAGCCCCCAGCAGTTCATTGCCGCTGGTCCAGGACTACCTCTATGCCCGCGATCATCTGGGCTTGGGGGACGCAACCGAAATTGCCGAGGCCGTTGCCCTAGCCCTCAGTGAATCCGACCATCCGGCAGCCTTTCCCCTGCTACGGGATTGGTGGCAACACGTGCGCGATCCCGGATTACGCAAAACCGCCCTGTTAACGATCGCCACCCTCCGGAGCGATGCCGCCCTCGAATTTTTACTGGATCTGGTGACAGCGGCTGCCCGTCAAGATGCCCAGGACGCCTTCAAAGCCCTAAGCATTTATCGCCAGGACCCCACCCTCTGGCCCCAGGTGCAACAACGGGTTAAGGAACGCCCAGAACTGAATCAGTTAGACTGTTAGCCGGACCCGATCGCACTCGCTTTAATTGCCCCGCTTTACCTATGACTGCCCCCACCCTTCGTTATGCTTATTTCCCTGGTTGTGTTGCCCAAGGTGCTTGCCGTGAGCTATACCAGTCTACCCAAGCCCTTGCCCAGGCCCTTCAAATTGACTTGGTGGAACTCAAGCAAGCCGCCTGCTGTGGTTCTGGCACCTTCAAGGAGGAATCCAGTTTGCTGGAGGATACGGTCAATGCTCGCAATATTGCCCTTGCCGAAGCCCTGAACCTACCCCTCTTGACCCATTGCAGTACGTGCCAGGGGGTGATCGGCCATGTGGATGAACGGCTCAAGCGTTTCCAGCAAAGCGATCCCAACTATATGGAACAGGTCAATGGCTTTTTGCGGCAAGAGGGCTGTTCTCCTTATCGGGGCAGTACCGAGGTGAAACACCTGCTCTGGGCCTTAGTGGGTGACTATGGCATTGCAGCACTGGCCCAGCGGGTTACCCGGCAATTGTCGGGTCTGAAGTGTGCCTCCTTCTATGGCTGCTATCTACTGCGGGCACAGGATCAGATCCCCTATGATGATCCCCTACAACCGGAGTCGATGGAGCAAGTCTTCCGTGCCCTAGGGGCCACGCCCGTCTACTATCGTGGGCGCACCCAATGTTGTGGCTGGCCAATTTCCAGCTATGCCACCCCAGAGTCGTTTAAGCTGGCGGCCCAACCGATTCAAGCCGCGATCGCCGCTGGGGCCGATTGTCTGGTCACGCCCTGCCCCCTCTGTCACCTCCAACTGGACTCGCGCCAACCGGAAATTGAAGCCGCGATCGGCCAAAAACTAGGCCTACCCGTCCTGCATCTCCCCCAATTGGTCTGCCTAGCTCTGGGCCTGGAACCCACCCAATTAGGGCTAGATCGCCATGTGGTGTCTACCCGACCAGTTTGGGAGAAACTTCCGGTGGGATAGGTATCTGTTGGGAGATTGCCAAGCTGTTGTGGGGTAGGCATCTTGCCTGCTACCCAGACAGCCGAGACGGCAAGCCCATGTTCAATGGTGGGGTAGGCATCTTGCTTGCTACCCAGACAGCCGAGACGGCAAGCCCATGTTCAACCTGACGATCGCCGGAGCTTGCCTTGAGCCTGTCTGTTATTGGGATCTGTTATTGGGATAGGGTGTTTGTGGGTCAGGAAGCACAATGTCAAGATTTATAAACAGCGGATCGCCCCCCGGCAGAAAGGGTCAAGCCCTGCGATAGAGTGTAAACTTGTGGTTTACATTACGATTTCTCGGCATTCTCGACAAGCGTTTCGCCCTGAGCTGATTTCGCCAGTTGTGCCGTCATTCATGATTACTGTCACTTGTTCAAGAAGAAAGCATGTCTACTGTTGCCAGCCCCACCCGTACTGTCCGCATTGGTTCACGGAAAAGTCAATTAGCCTTGATCCAAACCTACTGGGTAAAAGATCAACTACAAACCCATTTCCCAGAGCGACAGTTTGAGGTGCAGGAAGTCAGCACTAAGGGCGATAAGATCCTGGATGTGGCCCTCTCGAAAATTGGCGATAAGGGACTGTTCACCAAGGAACTAGAACAGGGTATTTTAGACGGCGAAACGGATTTTGCGGTTCACTCATTGAAGGATGTCCAAACCAAATTGGCACAGGGGTTAATCCTGGGGTGCATCACGGAACGGGAAGATCCCTCGGATGCGTTAGTAGTCCATGAGAAATATCAGAATCATCGCTTGGAAACTCTGCCTGATGGCTCTGTGGTTGGGACCTCGTCTCTGCGTCGTTTGGCCCAATTGCGGCACCATTTCCCCAAATTAACCTTTAAGGACATTCGCGGCAATTTAAACACGCGTCTGGCCAAACTGGATGCGGGTGAGTATGATGCCCTGATCCTGGCCACCTCTGGGATGAAACGTATGGGTTGGCACGATCGTATCCACCAAACCTTGCCTCCGGAAATTTCGCTCCACGCGGTGGGTCAGGGTGCCCTAGGGATTGAATGTCGGGCCAATGATCCTGATATCCTCGGCCTACTGAAGGTGATTGAGCATCTGCCCACTACCCACGCCTGTCTGGCGGAACGGGCTTTCCTGCGGGAGTTGGAAGGGGGGTGTCAAGTCCCGATCGGGGTTTACACTAGCCTCAATGGTACCGATCTCACCCTGACGGGCTTGGTTGCCAGTATCGACGGTCAACGATTGGTGAAGGACCGTGTCACCGGAGCTGCCACGGATGCGGAAGCGATCGGGATTGAACTTGGCCAGCGTTTGCGCCATCAGGGTGCCCAGGCCATTTTAGATGAGATTATTGCCCAGACACGGACCGAAGCCTAGTACAGTAAACATAAAGTTTCACAACGTTGGTCGTAACGACTTTAGTCGTTGCCAGCTAAAGCCAGCACTACGAACGTTGCAGAACTTACTGTTCGAGCTACTCGTCTTCTATCGGCAAGCCTGAACGGGTTACGCTACCCAGACGTTGCGACCAGGGAGGGTCTAGGTGGCTACCCCGGTGGTTACCGCCCCCGCCGCCTTCAGGTGGAAGGCTCGATGGATCGCTTGCAGTGCCCTGGTCCCTTCCGCCTGGGCCACGACACAACTCACCTTAATTTCTGAGGTCGTGATCATTTGAATATTGATCTGTTCAGCCGCAAGGGCACGGAACATACATGCCGCCACCCCAGGCCGTCCGACCATTCCGGCCCCCACCGCACTCACCTTGGCGATCGCTGTGTTCACGACCACCTCCTGGAAGCCCAACTCTGAGGCAACTGCCTGCAAACAGGCTTGGGCTTGGGCGGCATCCGCTTGCGCCACCGTAAACGCAATGTCGCGGGTGGTCACCCCCTCAATCACACGGCACCGCTGGGACTGGATGATCATATCCACACTGATCTGATGGGCGGCCAGAAGTTGGAAGACCTTAGCCGCCATCCCCGGTCGATCGGGAATGGCGCGAATCGCCAATTGGGCCTGGTTGAGATCCAGCGCGACCCCGCGTACCGGTGGCATATCGGTTGGTTGCGCAGGCGCTTGCGCTGTGGGTTGGCTGGGCACCTCAAAGGCTTCACAGAGAACCGCCACGGCTCGATCACAATCAGCCGCCGCCACCACACAACTGACCTTAACTTCCGACGTGGAAATCATCTGAATATTAATCCCGGCTGCCGCTAGGGTGGCGAACATTTGGGCTGCAATTCCCGGACGCCCGATCATGCCCGCGCCCGCAATACTGACTTTGGCGATCGCGCGATCGATCATGACATCACAGGACTGCGCACCCGTCGTGACGCCGCCTAAGGCTGGTACCAAGGCCGCTGCCACCGCTTCAGCCCGCAACAACGATGCCTGGATTACCGTAAAAGCAATATCGTTGGTATTGCCCTCATGGATCGACTGGATAATCAAATCCACATCCAAATTCTGACAGGCAATTTCCCCAAATAGCCGCGCCGCCACGCCGGGCCGATCCGGTACCCGCAGTAAGGCAATGCGAGCCTGATCGCGATCGTATTCAACGCAATCCACCGGGTGGACAATTTCTAGCCCCTCAATCCGACGGGGTTGATAGGCCGGCGCCAACACCCGCGTACCGGGGTCATCGGTCCAGCTCGATCGCACCACCAGCGTCACGCCATAGTTACGGGCAATTTCTACCGCACGGGGATGCAAAACCTTGGCCCCCAGACTCGCCAGTTCCAACATCTCGTCGCAGGTGATTTCCGTCATCAACCGCGCTTCGGTGACTAGGCGGGGATCGGTGGTCAGGATACCGGGCACATCGGTGTAGATCTCGCAACAGTCGGCTTGAAGGGCTGCCGCCAGGGCCACGGCAGAAGTGTCGGACCCGCCCCGCCCCAGGGTCGTAATTTCTAACTCCTCCGTATTACTAATGCCCTGGAAACCCGCAATAACCACCACCTTGCCATCCTTCAGGTGACGTTCGATGCGATCGGTGGCAATTTGCAAAATCCGGGCACGGCTGTGGATGGCCTCTGTGATAATCCCCACCTGGGCACCGGTCATCGAAATGGCGGGCTGGCCAATGGCCTGGAGGGCCATACTCAGTAGGGCGATCGACACCTGCTCCCCCGTTGAGAGCAACATATCCATCTCGCGGCGGCTGGGGTTGGCCGTAATCTCATGGGCTAACTGCACCAAGTCATCGGTCGTTTTGCCCATTGCGGACACCACAACCACAACCCCATGCCCCTGGTTAACAGTCGCCTGGACCCGTTGGGCAACGGCCTGGATGCGTTCGACCGTACCAACGGAAGTCCCTCCGTATTTTTGAACGATTAGCCCCACAATATTTGATGCTGGTTAATGCAATTAAAGTCTGCCCCAGTTTAGCATTGAGATTCCTTCCCATCTACTGTGCTGTCCCACCTAACGGGCCAAGGGGTCCCCGATCCTGGGGATAACAACGCAGCGAGTCGGATCAGCCAGTCGGCGTACCCTGCGCACCTCAGGCAGCCCAGCGGTGTATCGCTGGAGTATCGCTGTTGACATTAGCACAATCCGATGGCGGCCTAGCAGTCCCCATCAGTCATCGTGCAATGTATAAATGGATTCCTTGGAAGTTGCCATTCCGCATGGAATTCGCAATGACTAAAGTTTGACAATATTAATGTATAAACTGATTCATTAAAAATTTATCAACAGCAGGGGATCAACGTTCGTTACCCATTACCCATTGAATTTTACGCTAATTCACGGATACTGGCGGATAAGGCCATAGAATAGGATGCAGAAAAGAACGCATACTTTACGCAATTATATCGACTAGATCATCCAGTGCTGCGGTTATGACAAAGCGGCAACGGTTTTCCCTCGAGCAGATAGTCCCAGCCGATTGGGAGAAGACACCAGAGACCATTCAGCAGTTGGTGCTCTCTTTGCTAGCGAGTACAAATCTATCAGATCATGAGCAAGCGGAGATTGGACAAGTTGTTACGGAAAGTCGTTTAGTCCAGTTCCTAGATGCAACACCAATGGGAATTGCGGTTCATGAGGTCACGGGTCAACTGATTTATATCAACCAAGTTGGCCGGTCATTATTAGGTATTGCCGACCAGAAGTGTTGAAAGTTAGGTTAAGCGATGGAAAAAAGGGACAGAATGCAGTATTCTGTCCTCTAACAAATAAAAAAATGATGTTCTATGATAGCCTCATTCCCGAAGCTTGTCAAATTGATCTTGAAGCAGCTTTGTCC